>JAAYTE010000162.1 GCA_012518175.1 Gammaproteobacteria bacterium
AATAGCCGTCAGGGTATGCCCCTCATCTAAGATATCATCAATAATCAATACTTCACGGTCCATAAATGACACTTCTGGCTTAGCTTTCCAAAACAGTTCGCCGCCGCTGGTTTCATTGCGGTAGCGACTGGCGTGCAAATACGACTGCTCTAGCGGAAAGGTTAACTTGGTCAGTAATTTTCCAGAAAAAATCAAACCACCATTCATCACACAAAAAACCACAGGGTTACTGTCAAATAACTTCTGATTGATCTGCTCAGCGACACGGTCAATGGCCGCTTCGACTTCTTCGGTGCTGAATAAAGTATCGGCTTCGGCCATGATTTGCTGGATATGTTCAAGGTTAGCAGGCATTACTGAGCTCTTCGTTAAAGGTTTAGTGGGCAAAAGGTACTGCGACAGACTGTTTTGAGCAAGTATTGATAGTAAACAAAGTGCCGTTTCGCCTCTATTTCGTTTAATCTAGACACCTACTTCACCTAATCTTTGGAGCTTTTCATGTCTGCCCATGAAATCCGTCACCCGCTAATCCGTCACAAACTTGGTTTAATGCGCCGCGCTGATATCAGCACAAAAAACTTTCGTGAGCTTGCCCAAGAACTTGGCACTCTACTTACTTATGAAGCGACTAAAGACCTGCGCTTAGAAACCCACGTTATCGAAGGTTGGAACGGTGCGGTAGAGGTTGAGAAAATAGCCGGTAAAAAAATCACTGTTGTACCTATTTTACGCGCTGGTATTGGTATGCTTGAAGGCGTTTTAAGCTTGATTCCAGGCGCTAAAGTCAGCGCTGTTGGCGTGGTGCGCAACGAGGATACCCTAGCCGCCCACACCTACTTAGAAAAACTTGCCCCCGATATGCCAGCACGCCTGTCATTAATTATTGACCCTATGTTGGCCACCGGCAACTCGATGATTGCCACCATTGACCTGTTAAAAAAGGCTGGCTGTAAAGAAATTCGCGCCATGGTCTTAGTTGCCGCACCGGAAGGTATTGCCGCAGTCAGCGCAGCTCACCCCGATGTAGCTATTTATACCGCCTCCATTGACCAAGGCTTAGACAGCAACAGTTATATTGTGCCGGGCCTGGGTGATGCCGGAGACAAAATATTTGGTACCAAGCAAAAGGAGAGCTAAGCAATGCTGACTCACCCTCCTGAGCCCATCTGGCGTCAGGCTGTCGCCGGTGCGCAAATGCTCTTTGTCGCCTTTGGTGCATTAGTGCTGATGCCGCTGATTACCGGTATGGATCCAAACGTTGCGCTTTTTACTGCGGGTATAGGTACATTACTTTTCCAGCTGGTAACCAAGCGCCAAGTGCCAGTGTTCGTGGCCTCAAGCTTTGCCTTTATTGCCCCTATTTTGTACGCCAAAACCAACTTTGGTTTACCGGCAGTACTGGGCGCAATTATGGCCTCGGGCGCTGTGTATATGCTGCTCAGCGCAGCGGTACGCCTTAAGGGTACCGGCTTTATCGACAAACTCTTACCGCCGGTGGTGATTGCGCCGGTGATCATGTGCATTGGTTTGGCACTCTCACCCACCGCGGTGAATATGGCCATGGGTAAGTCAGGGGACGGCGCCAGCCAGCTCATTGCTTACCCCACTGCCATGCTCATTTCCATGTCAGCCCTAGTGACCACATTAGCGGTCGCCACTTTAGGCCGCGGTCTATTTCGTTTAGTGCCCATTTTGGCCGGTATCATCGTTGGCTGTAGCTTGGCAGTGATATTAGGTCAAGTCAGCACTGAGGCTATTGCTCTAGCACCTTGGTTTGCGCCACCAGCCTTTGTTGCCCCAGAGTTTCATCTTGGTGCGATCTTGTTTATGTTGCCCGTGGCTTTAGCCCCGGCCATTGAGCATATTGGCGGCATCATTGCGATCGGCAGTGTGACTGGGCAAAACTACATTAAACAGCCTGGTCTGCACCGCACCCTTCTGGGTGATGGCTTAGCCACCACCACGGCCGGTATGCTCGGTGGCCCACCCAATACAACCTATGCAGAAGTCACTGGCGCGGTCATGCTGACGAAAAACTACAACCCCAAAATTATGACATGGGCTGCAGTGATAGCTATGGCTCTAGCCTTTATTGGAAAATTTGGTGCAGCCTTGCAAAGTATTCCAGTGCCGGTCATGGGGGGGATTTTATGCCTACTGTTTGGCTCTATTGCGGTGGTTGGTTTAAATACCTTAATTCGTAATCAGGTGGACCTATCTGAGGCCCGCAACTTGATTATTGTCTCAGTCACCTTAGTCTTCGGGATTGGCGGAATGCATATTGGCAGCGGTGATTTTGCTTTATCAGGCATTTCACTCTGCGCGGTAATTGCCTTATTACTCAATATAATTCTGCCTGGCCAAGAAGGTTGGAAAACCAAATTATCGCCAGAGGATGAAGAGCAAACGCCCTTGTATTAAGGTCTCTAGCAGTACGCCACAAGCACAAAAAACAGCCCTGTCAATGCAGGGCTGTTTTCGTTTTCATCGAGTTGAATACTTACTAACGCTCAGGTGGCGTTAAGTAGGCTGCCGTATGACCGCGCTTGGCTTCGCTATCGCGCAACTCCATGCGTGCAATACTGCGCAAGTGCACCTCATCAGGGCCATCGGCGAGGCGTAAGCAACGTGCGCCAATCCACAAATCAGACAGTGGGGTGTCAGGGGTTAAACCCATAGCACCAAAGACTTGGATCGCACGATCAACCACTTGTGAGTGCATCGTGGGAATAACAGCTTTAATCATGGCGATCTCTTTACGTGCAGTACGCGCACCCACTTCATCAATCATCCACGCTGTTTTTAATACCAACAAACGCGCCTGTTCAATTTCCATGCGGGAGCGGGCAATCCACTCAGAAACGCTGCCATGCTGAAACAAGTAGCGACCAAAGGTTTTACGCTCTTGGGCACGCTCTACCATCAATTCCAAAGCCAGCTCGGCCATACCAATCGAACGCATGCAGTGGTGCACACGACCCGGCCCTAAGCGCGCCTGCGCCATCATAAAGCCGTCGCCTTCTTCAGCGAGTAAGTTTGCTGCTGGCACACGCACATCACGCAAGACGATCTCACAGTGCCCTTCCGGAGCAATATGGTTCATCACTGGGATATTGCGTTCAACCTCAACACCTGGTGTGTCCATGGGCACAATCACCATGCTTTGTTGACGTTTAGCATCACCATCTGGGTCAGTTTTACCCATGACGATCATAAACTTACAGTTAGGGTGTGCAGCATTAGTAATAAACCATTTACGGCCATTGATCACATACTCATCACCGTCACGACGAATCAGAGTCTGAATATTACTGGCATCAGATGAACCCACATCTGGCTCTGTCATGGCAAATGCCGAACGTATTTCTCCGGCTAGCAAAGGGTTCAACCACTGCTCACGCTGCTCTGCAGTAGCGAACATATGCAACAGTTCCATGTTGCCTGTATCTGGCGCATTACAGTTGAACACTTCAGATGCCCAGCTGACGCGCCCCATGATCTCAGCCAAGGGGGCGTACTCAAGGTTACTCAAACCCTGACCTGGCTCACCCTCTTTTAGCGAAGGTAAAAATAAATTCCATAAGCCTTCCGAGCGCGCTAAGGCTTTTAAGTCTTCCATAAAAGACACAGGATAAATGCCTGCGGCAACTTCTTGTTGCCAAGCGCCAATGCGCGGCACAATGTGCTGATCCATAAAGTTGGTTAACTGCTCGCGCAAGGCTTGAGTTTTTGCGCTATAAGAAAAGTCCATAGTGTCCTCCTAAGTTGCCAGTGGGCAACAATATTTAAGCAGAGACTAGGCGAGCTGCAGCACAAGCAGAAGCTTTATTGATTTTAATGAACCACCATTATCATTAAGAACAATACTGAGCTGGACCATGCCTAGCAGAAACAGCCAGGCAAAAAAAACCACCCATAAAGGGTGGTTTAAGAATACTGCTTAGCCTATATCGCCGCCGCAGGGCGCATATAGGAAATTGGAGCTGTGCTTGCATCTGCAAAAGTCACCACTTCCCAAGCATCAGGCTGCTCTAGAAGCGTTCTTAACAAGAGATTATTTAGCGCATGTCCCGACTTATAGCCACGGAACTCACCAATCAAACTTTTGCCTAGCAAATATAAATCACCAATGGCATCGAGGATTTTGTGTTTAACGAACTCATCCTCATAACGCAAACCGTCTTCGTTCAAGACAGAGTCTTCATCCACAACAATGGCATTGTCGACGCTGCCGCCTAATGCCAAGTTGTTGGTGCGTAAATACTCTATATCGCGCATAAAACCAAAGGTGCGGGCACGACTCACTTCTTTAACAAAAGAAGTGCTGGAGAAGTCGACGCAGGCCGTTTGCGTACGGCCGGCGAACACTGGATGGTCGAATTCTATTTCAAAGCCCACTTTAAACCCTTCAAAAGGAACAAAAGTGGCACGCTTCTCGCCATCTTCTACGGTAATTTCCCGTAAAATCCGGATGAACTCTTTAGGCGCATCTTGCTCTTCTAATCCAGCGGACTGGATCAAAAAGACAAAAGGCCCTGCACTACCATCCATGATAGGTACTTCAGAAGCCGATAGCTCGACGTAAGCGTTATCAATTCCCAAGCCTGCCATGGCAGACAAGAGGTGCTCAACGGTATCCACTTTAACGTCGCCTTTAACCAGCGTCGTTGACATAGTGGTCTCGCCCACATTTTTTGCTAGAGCAGGTATTTCTACCACTGGATCTAAATCCATGCGGCGAAATACGATACCCGTATTCACTGCTGCCGGACGTAAAGTCAGGTAGACCTTTTCGCCTGAGTGCAAACCGATGCCGGTGGCACGGATAATATTTTTCAAGGTGCGTTGTCTAATCATGACTTAAGCCGCTGCTATACTGGTTGCGAATAGGTTTCAATAATGCGCAGCATCTTAACAGATGCCGCGCCAATAAAGAAATCAACCGGCAAACCAAACATTTACTCAATCCGCTTGGCGACGTAAGAAAGCTGGAATATCTAAATAATCCATCTCTTCTTGGTTACTTGGCTTGCTGGCAGTCGCTGCCCCACCGGCTGCACGGCGCTGTGTCGTCGGACGATCATACTGGTTATAGTTCACTTCTTTGTCATCATCCAGAACCGGCGTCATCGCAGGCACTGTGGTGCTGACTTTTAGCGTATTGGTGTTATCCACCACCTTTACGGGCTTTTCTACACGCGCATCTAAACCAGTAGCGACCACAGTAACATGCAGCTCATCACGCATATCTGGATCAATCACCGTACCGACTTTGACCATAGCCTCATCAGAGGCAAACTCTTCAATGATGCTACCCACTTCAGCGTACTCGCCCAAAGACAAGTCAGGGCCGGCAGTGATATTTACCAAAATACCCCGCGCACCGTGCAAGTTAACATCTTCGAGCAATGGGTTACGGATCGCTTCTTCGGTCGCTTCACGGGCACGATTTGGACCGCTGGCACAACCTGTGCCCATCATAGCCATACCCATCTCGCTCATCACAGTCTTAACGTCAGCAAAGTCAACGTTAATCATGCCTGGGCGCTTAATGATGTCAGAAATACCCCGTACCGCACCCGCTAAAACGTCATCGGCTTTAGCAAATGCAGACAATAAGCTGGCATCTTTGCCCAGTATTGTCAGAAGTTTTTCATTGGGAATAGTAATCAAAGAATCCACGTGTTCGCTCAACGCACGGATACCCTCGTTCGCAATTTGCAAACGACGACGGCCTTCAAACGGGAAAGGACGGGTGACAACCGCCACAGTCAAGATGCCCATTTCTTTTGCCACTTGCGCAATAATTGGCGCAGCACCGGTACCGGTACCACCACCCATTCCTGTGGTGATAAATACCATGTCAGTTCCTTGTAGAACTTCTGCAATGCGCTCACGGTCTTCTTCAGCAGCTTGACGTCCAACATCAGGATTGGTGCCGGCACCTAAACCTTTAGTGACATTAGTGCCAAGTTGCAAAATAGTGCGCGCAGTAATATCACGCAACGCTTGCGCATCAGTGTTAGCACAAATGAACTCAACACCTTCGATATTATTGGCCACCATGTGGTTAACAGCGTTACCGCCACCACCACCGACACCGATAACTTTAATCACAGCACTCTGCGGAGTCTGGTCAACTAATTCAAACATAGCTCTCTCCTACCCTTATCGTTATAGTCCAGCTTGCACTGGTATTTTTAATTACAACTGATTTTGCAGCCAGCGTTTAACACGGGTTAACACTGGCGTTTTTTCTTCTAAATGCTCGTAGCCAGGGCCTGGTAAAATCGTACCTTCGGTCTGTTTACGCAGACCATAGACCAGTAAACCAACCGCCGTTGAATAGACTGGGTTGCGGACAACATCACCAATACCTTTAATGCCTTGGGGCGCTCCTAGTCGCACCGGCATATGGAAAATTTCTTCTGCCAACTCAATCGCACCTTCCATTTTGGCGGTACCACCGGTCAGCACGATGCCTGCTGGAATCATGTCCTCGTAACCACTGCGACGCAGCTCGGCGAGAATCAGGCTAAACAGTTCTTCGTAGCGCGGCTCCACCACTTCAGCCAAAGCTTGGCGCGACAGCTCACGTGGCGGACGATCGCCCACACTCGGCACTTTAATGGTCTCGCCGGGGCCAGCTAACTTGGCTAAAGCACAGGCGTAACGAATTTTAATTTCTTCGGCATATTGCGTTGGTGTGCGCAGGGCCATGGCAATGTCATTGGTGACTTGATCACCGGCAATTGGAATCACTGCCGTATGACGAATCGCGCCTTCGGTAAAGATGGCAATATCTGTGGTACCACCACCGATATCAACTAAGCACACGCCAAGCTCTTTCTCATCATCAGTCAGCACGGCGGTGGCCGAGGCCAGCTGCTCAAGAATCACATCTTCAATTTCTAAGCCACAGCGGCGCACACACTTCTCAATGTTTTGTGAAGCGTTAATGGCGCAAGTCACCACATGTACCCGTGCCTCTAAACGCACACCGGACATGCCCAGTGGCTCACGCACACCTTCTTGATTATCAATCACATAATCTTGCGCCAAGGTGTGCAGCACTTTTTGATCCGATGGGATGGCTACAGCCTGAGCTGCATCAAGTACTCGCTCTAAATCCGCGCTACTGACCTCGCGATCACGAATCGCGACAATGCCATCGGAGTTTTGACTACGAATATGGCTGCCGGCAATGCCCACAAAAGCTGAGTGAATATGGCAAGCAGCCATGCTCTGTGCTTCTTCTATTGCTCTTTGCAAGGATTGCACGGTTGACTCAATATTAATCACCACGCCTTTTTTTAAGCCGCGGGTTGGGTGGGTGCCAATACCAATAATATTCAGCTCACCCTCAGGAGTGACTTCGGCGACCAGCGCCACAACTTTGGACGTGCCGATATCAAGACCAACAATCATGTTGTGGTTATTCTCTTGTGCCATCAATTTTCTCTCCTTCACTGTGCCACCACTGCTGTAGTCTCGCTGTCAGTCGGGGCGCGCCAAGCAACGGCCAAGCCATTGGCATAACGCAAATCAACCCGTTCAATTTTATCAATTTGTTGCTTCAACTCTTTCTCATGTACCACAGCAAAACGACGCATTTTATCCACCAAGTGATCACGTCCAAATAACAGCTGCAGCCCCGTTTGTGTGGTTAAAAACCAACTGCCACGCTCACGCATTTCCAGCTGTTTAATCGAGTAACCTAAAGGCCGCAGCGCCTGACTAAACGTCAGGTACTGCTGCATCACTCGCAACTGCGCATCTTTAGGGCCGAGCAATTGAGGTAAGTGCGCATAAGCATCAACGTCTGCAGTGGTAAATAAGTAACCCTGAGTGCTCAACAACGCTTTCTCGCCCCAACGTGCCACCGGCAACTGTTCTTGAATCACAACCTCCAGCTGATCTGGCCAAATACGGCTAACCTCAGCGCTAGCAACCCAAGGCAATTCCTCTAAAGCACTGCGCACCCGTTGGATATCCACGGATAAAAACAAGCCCGTACTGTAGGGCAGCAACTGCTGCTCTACTGCTTCTTGCCGCAGCGCGCTTAACTCACCAAGCACACGGATTTTAGAAATCTGTGGGTTGATGTGCGGCTGCAATAACGGCCAGCCACGCGCAACCCCAAATAACAGCGCAAGCGCTAATGCAAGCACAGCCACACGAGCAATTATTTTCCAATTCGGCTGCGGCCATTGCCGTGACTTTTTCGGCGACGCAGCACGACTGGCCCCGCGCGCAGGCGCTTTTCGCGTCGCCCCACGCCGAGCGGCAGTCTTCTTTTGCTGCGTTGCACTAGCCACAGGGTTAACCTCGCGCCTGCAAGGTGCCAGCCAAAATCTGCAGCACCAAAGCACTGAAATCTAAGCCCGCTGCCTGCGCCGCCATTGGCACTAAGCTGTGATCCGTCATGCCGGGGACTGTGTTTACCTCTAATAACCAAAAACGCCCCTCAGCGTCCTGCATCACATCGGCACGCCCCCACCCGGTCACCCCTAAGGCTTGGCATGCCTGTGCAGTTAAGTTGCGCAGCTCCGCTTCTTTTTGCGCGTCTAAACCGCAAGGAATCTGATACTGCGTCTCATTGGATAAGTACTTGGCTTCATAATCATAAAAAGCGTTGTTGGTCGCTAAGCGAATCGGCGGTAATACCTGCCCCCCCAACATGGCCACAGTAAACTCTGGTCCGGTGATCCACTGCTCAACTAACACTTGCGAGTCAAACTCGCGTGCAGCTTGCCAAGCCGTGAGTAACGCGGCTAAGTCATCAACCTTCGCCATACCAATGCTGGAGCCCTCATTGGCTGGTTTCACAATTAAGGGGAAACCTAAGGTTTGCGCTGCCTGCTCGCAGTCCTGCGCGCTGCTAAGAGTGGCATGACGTGGGGTCGGTAAACCGACACTGTGCCAAATTTGCTTAGTGCGCAGTTTGTCCATGGCTAAAGCCGAGGCCAACACGCCACTGCCGGTATAGGGAATACCCGCACACTCTAGCAAGCCCTGCACCGTACCGTCTTCACCACCACGGCCATGCAAGACAATAAAAGCCCGATCAATGCGCTCTGCACACAGCTGCGCAAGCAAATCATCACCCACGTCAATGGCGAAGGCATCGACACCTGCAGCTTGCAGAGCAGCTAAAACTGCCGCGCCTGATTTAAGCGAAACCTCACGCTCAGCACTGTGTCCGCCATACAAAACAGCAACTCGGCCAAAAGCTTGTGGAGCAAGCGGCTGACTCATGACTGCGCCTCCTGTGGATTAAATAACGGGTGTTTAATTAAACTCGGCGCAATGCCAGCAACATCCCCTGCACCTTGGCACAGTAAAATATCGCCGGGCTGTAATAAGGGCTGTAACAACGGCGCTAAATCAGCACCACGTTCCACATATAAAGGATCAAGACGGCCGCGTTGACGAATGCTATGGCACAGCTGACGGCTGCCTGCGCCAGGAATAGGTTCTTCCCCAGCTGGGTACACTTCCAGCATCAGTAGCACATTGGTTTCACCTAAAACCTGTACAAAATCTTCGTATAAATCACGGGTACGGCTGTAACGGTGCGGCTGATAGACCATCACTAAGCGACGGTTTGGCCAACCATCGTGCACTGCTTTAATCACTGCCGCGACTTCGCTAGGGTGATGACCATAATCATCCACCAACATCACGTTACCGCCAGCAACAGGCAACTCGCCAAACACTTGGAAGCGCCGACCAACGCCTTCAAAACCAGATAGACCTGCAACAATTGCCGAATCAGCAATGCCTTCATCAGTGGCAATGGCAATGGTCGCCAAAGCATTGAGCACATTGTGTTTACCCGGCATATTCACCGATACGGGCAATGGCTCGCGACCTTTGCGCAATACGGTAAACGAGGTGTGCATGCCCGCTTGGGAGATATCCACCGCACGCAAATCAGCATCATCGGAGAAGCCGTAAGTAATCATTGGTCGCTTCACTTGCTTGGCGATTTCCCGCACTGATGGATCATCAATGCACAGCACTGCCAAACCGTAAAACGGTAAGTTATGTAAAAAATCAACAAATGTTTTCTTCAGCTTATTGAAGTCACCGCCGTAGGTGCTCATGTGGTCAGCATCAATATTGGTAACCACCGACACCATCGGCTGCAAGTGCAAGAAGCTGGCGTCGCTCTCATCGGCTTCTGCGATGAGATAGCAACCGCCACCCAACTGCGCGTTACTGCCTGCGGCATTTAAGCGGCCGCCAATCACAAAGGTTGGATCAAGGCCGGCAGCGGCAAACACTGAGGCTAACAAGCTGGTTGTCGTGGTTTTGCCATGGGTACCAGCCACCGCAATGCCATGACGGTAGCGCATCAATTCAGCAAGCATTTCCGCACGAGGCACGACAGGAATACGGCGCTCTAGGCCCCGTGCCACTTCTGGATTGGATGGATTAATCGCACTGGAGACCACCAATACATCCGCATGCTCAACGTTTTCCGCGTGATGGCCGAACACCACATTCACCCCAAGGCTTTGCAAGCGCTCGGTGACCGCTGAAGGCTTAAGATCAGAGCCCGATACTTCATAGCCCAGGTTGCGCAATACTTCCGCAATCCCACACATACCGGTACCGCCGATACCAATAAAATGAATGCGGCGAATTCGGCGCATACGGCGCATTTCTGCTGATGTTGGCTGTAATAAATCAACCACGGGCCACCTCCAAACACACAGCGATAACTTGCTGTGTAGCATCGGGCTGCGCCTGTAGTCGCGCTTGTTCGCCCATGGTTTTAATGCGTTGCTTATCCATCAATACCTCTTTTAACTGTGCAGCCAAACGATCTGCATCAGTAGCATGTTGCGGCAACAAGACAGCAGCGCCTTGCTTTGCCAAAAATTCTGCATTGCGGGTTTGGTGATCATCAATGGCATGCGGCAGTGGCACTAAAAATGCTGCCAAACCAGCCGCTGCCAGCTCACTGACAGTTAACGCACCAGCGCGGCAAATAACCAAATCTGCCCAAGCATAAGCACGCGCCATATCACTGATAAAAGGCACCACCTGCGCAGCTACAGCAGCCTCTGCATAACGCTCGCGGGTAATTTGATCGTGCTCGCGACCCGCTTGATGAAAAACCTCTGGGCGTAACTCTTGCGGCAATTGCGCTAAAGCTGCCGGCACTAACTTATTCAGTGGCTCAGCACCCAGGCTGCCACCAAGCACTAACAGGTTCACTGCGCGCTGCTGCAAGTCATTACGCGGTGTTGCTAAAAACAATGACTCACGTACTGGGTTGCCGGTTGTGACACAGTTTTTGCGCTGTTTAAACGTCCCCGGAAAAGCCTCACACACCCGCGTAGCAAACACTGACAAAGCACGATTGGCTGTTCCCGCCACGGCATTTTGCTCATGAATCACCAGCGGCACTGATGACAACTTCGCTGCTAAACCACCAGGCCCAGTCACATAACCACCGAAGCCTAAAACACATACGGGCTGCAATTGACCCATTAAGCGTTTGGCCTGCCATAGCGCAGCCAGCAGTTTAAAGGGGGCCGTCAATAATGAAGCCACGCCTTTGCCACGCAAACCATCCACTTTTAAGGTGTGTAAGGTAAAGCCCGCTGCAGGCACCAGCTCATTTTCAATGCCGCGCCCAGCTCCCAACCAATGCACTTGATAACCGCGAGCTTTAAATTCTTGCGCACAGGCTAAAGCAGGAAACACGTGACCACCGGTACCGGCCGCCATAATTAAAATATTACCGCGCATCACGCACCCCCTTGGCCATGGCAGCAATTTGCGCCTTACTCATTGAGTTGGCCGACAGCAACTGCGTGCGACGCTCCCATTCAATCCGTAATAAAATCGCTAAACTCACGCAGCAGACCACTAAGGAGCTACCGCCATAACTGATAAAAGGCAGAGTTAAACCTTTAGTGGGTAACAAACCGGTATTTACCCCAAGAT
>JAAYTE010000163.1 GCA_012518175.1 Gammaproteobacteria bacterium
ATTGCACACACCTTGCAGGTTTAAATATGCACACAGTTTAACCGTTAGCCCAACAAACTGCATATATCAGTTGTACGGCGCCGCAAGAATAGCGCAAAGAGCGAGCGCAGAATGCTATACCCCACTCTCCAAGCACGGACCGTTACCGCAATACTATTGATCGCTAACAAGCACTGCACCACGCCGATGCAAAACAGCCCGCTACTTGGCGAACAGCTCACAGTTTGCGCCTTTGGATTTGCCTTTTATCTGCTGACAGCTTTAATGAACGCCTAATAATAAGATTTAGGTAGGCTCATGCAAAAATTACCCAAGGTTGTGCACCATGGCGCAAAAAATGGCGTAACAGGCTCCTGTCATCAGATTTTCATTGATCAAGAAAACAGCTTTTTAATCGATTGCGGGCTGTTCCAAGGAGCCGAAACCTCTCCCGAAGGCCGCGCTAGCAGTGAGCAGCTCAATATCGAGTTCGATACTTCCACCGTTAGAGCGTTGATTGTCACCCATGTGCACATTGACCATGTGGGGCGTATTCCTTACCTCTTGGCTGCGGGCTTTACGGGGCCGATCATTTGTAGCGAACCATCAGCCAAACTGCTGCCGATTGTGCTGGAAGATGCCTTTAAACTGGGCGTTAGCCGCGACCAACACTTGGTTGAGCAGTACATTAAACTGGTTGCCAGTCGTATCATTGCCCTGCCCTACAATAAATGGCTGCCAATGTTGAAAGCGCCGTTGCCGACGGTCAATATTCGCCTGCAGCGAGCTGGACATATTCTGGGCTCGGCCTATGTGGAGCTGGAAATCCAACAGCCTACGCACAAAGCTAAACAACGGGTGATTTTTTCCGGCGACTTGGGCGCGCCCTATGCGCCAATTTTATCTGCACCCAAGCCTGCTTACCGTGCTGATATGGTTATTTTAGAAAGCACCTATGGCGATCGCCAGCATGCCAATCGTCGCGACCGTCGCCAGCGCCTGCAGACGGTGATTGAACATGCCTTGCGTGATCAAGGAACAGTATTGATTCCGGCTTTTAGTATTGGCCGTACGCAAGAGTTGCTCTATGAGCTAGAAGATATTATCTACCGCAATCAATGCCAAAGCTGTGTGAGCAGTAGCGCTGAATTACTCACTGAAACACACGGGCCTGAACATGGTTCGGTGTGGCATGATATCCCGATTATTCTCGACTCGCCGCTGGCCAGTCGCTTTACTCAAGCCTATGCGCAACTGCTGCCGTTTTGGGATAAAGAAGCGCAGCAACGGATTCGCAAGGGCCGCAACCCGCTGGACTTTAAACAGCTATTGACCATTGATACGCACCAAGACCATCAACGCATGGTGCAACACCTAGTTACCAGCGCACGGCCTGCCATTGTTATTGCTGGCGGCGGCATGTGCAGCGGCGGACGCATTGTTAATTACTTACAAGCCATGCTCAGCGACCCACGCCACAATGTGCTGTTTGTCGGCTATCAAGCGCAAGGCACACTGGGCAACCAAATACAAAAATACGGCCCACGGGGCGGCTATGTGGAGATCGACCGCAAACGTATCGACATCCGCGCAGAAATCACCACCCTCGGTGGCTACTCTGCGCATGCCGACCAAACCAGCCTGGTGCGCTTTATCACCGGTATGCGCAAATGGCCACAGCAAGTGCGCTTAATTCATGGTGATGCAGGCGCTAAAGCGGCGTTGCGCGAAAAGATATTGGCGGCGTATCAGGGCAAGCAGCATCAAGGAGAGGTGTTTATTCCTGAGTAACACA
>JAAYTE010000164.1 GCA_012518175.1 Gammaproteobacteria bacterium
CTCAAAGCTCTACCTGATTGGGCCGCGCAACAGCAGCTAGCCTTAGAAGCACAAGTCGGTGTTTACACCAAAGAAACAAGCTTAATCGCTTCATCAAACTCAGCAGGTCAGTCCATGTGGGACTGAAGCACACCCTTATCCGGTGAGGAACACGCCATGAACTTGCGTTACTTTTTTACAGGCTCCTTAACACTGACACTTGCGCTTTTTAGCCTTGGTGCTTGGGCCGAACATGACGAGATTAACCCCAATATTGCCGAGATCAAGCCTGGCGATACAGTTAAGGTTTCACGAATTCCAGACAATATTTACTTACGCACGCAAAACGATCCTGACGATATTATCTGGGATCGACTGCCCACCTACCGTAGTCAGCTGTATGCCGCACCACCGGTGCACCAGTCGGTTAACTTACGTTTTGCAGAAGGAGCAACACGTACTAAACATATCTATTTTCAGGTCGCGCGTACCAGTGAGCGCTTTTACATTCGTTTGCGCTGGAAAGATCCCAGTGAAAACATAGCCACGACTGTGGATGAGTTTGCTGATGGGGTGGCAGTGCAGTATGCCCTCAAAGGTGATGACACCTCGTACATGATGGGCTCCGGAGAGGAAAAACCAGTCAACATTTGGTATTGGCGTGCAGGCTCAGCGCAAGTGGAAAACTTAGCCGCCGGTGGCTTTGGTAGTACCACAACTTTAGAGCAGCAAACTGTGAGCGGTGCCAGTGCATACATTAAGCAGCGAATAGCCCAAGACAATGAATGGCATGTGGTGATGTCGCGGGCATTTAAAGCCAGTGACAAGTACGATGTAAACTTTGAGCGCAAAGCAGTACCCATGGCCTTTGCTGTATGGCAAGGTAGCGACAAAGAACGTGATGGTAATAAGCGAATCACCCATACATGGATTATGTTAGACACCAGTCTTGACGCTAATTCAAAGAAATAAGGATGCGACATGTCAGTTTCCCATTTTCCCGCACGTGACCCTTTGGCCTTAGTGCCAGAAGATTGTGGACGAGGACATGCCTGCCAATTCTGCCCAGAAGACGATCACTGCAGACTCGAGAAAGGCAAACACGAAAAACGCTTAATTGAAGCGCGCCTCGCCGATATTGGCCAAATCATTATGGTTATGGCCAATAAAGGTGGAGTGGGTAAAAGCACTGTTTCCGCTAACCTTGCAGCAGGTTTAGCTGCTGAAGGGTATCGCGTCGGTGTGGCTGATGCCGATATTCACGGCCCCAATCAAAGCCGCTTCTTTGGTTTTGTCGGTGAGCAAATACGTTTAAGCAAACAGGGTTTGCCACCGAAAGCCTTCACCCATGCCGAACTTAAATACCCCGTCTTGGTGGGATCGTTAGCCTTTATGATGGAGCGCGACGATACCCCTATCGTGTGGCGCGATGCCTATAAGCATGATTTTATGCACCACCTCATTGGTTCATTTGATTGGGGTCCGCTGGATTATCTCGTAATAGATATGCCACCCGGTACCGGCAATGAGTTGATCACTTTAGCGGATATGCTCGAAGGCCATGATGTAGCTGCGCTGTTAGCTACAACACCACAAGAAGTCGCGCTCATGGACAGCATCAAAGCGGTGCGTTTTTGCCAAGAGCGTAATTTACCGTTAATTGGTGTAGTGGAAAATATGGCTGGGGTCACTTGCCCAAACTGCGCTGAACAATTTCATGTGTTCCCGCGCGCGCACTTAGCTCAAGCTTTGGCTGATGCCGGTGTTGAGTCTGTTGCTCAGATTCCCTTATCGCTGAAGTTATCCACAGCCTCTGATCAAGGTGTTCCAGCTATTCTGGCTGAAAAAAACAGTCCTGAAGCACTGGCTTTTGCGCCTATGGTACAAGCCTGTATCAAGCACACACAGGCGGTGTTCGCCGAAGCTGCTGCACAGTCTTTACAAGACCTAACCCAAGCCCAACTACCACAAACAGAGATTGAGCAGGCACTCAGTCAGGTACCGGCAGAGCAACAGGATGCTTTACGCCAGCAATTACAGGCGTTGTTGGGTCGGTCAAGCCCGCCAACGCTGTAGCATAGACCGTATTGCTGTACTAACAGCTTAGCCTCTTTATAGTCCCTTACTTGAGTATGTTGCCATGAGCGAAACATCAGCACCGCAGCGCCGTCGTTTTTTCAGCAAACTTTTAAACGGCGATAACACAGCGCCAAATCGGGCACCTTGGCATCGAGTGCCTGAAGTAAATGCGGGGGATGGCGATGTTTTATGGTCTGGCATAGTTATCAACAACACCTTAATGGTGGTTGGCGATGAAGGTATGGTGCTGCGCTATAACGGTGAAAGCGATAGTAATGGTCGACTTTGGCAACCTATGGAGGTGCCGGCACAATTACCGTTACACGGTATTTGGGGGCTGACCGAGGACAATATTTTTGCCGTTGGCTGGATGGGCACGCTGCTACATTACGACGGCGAGCAATGGCAGAGCTTGCGCGGCGGCGTAATTGATCAACGCACCGAGCGCTTTGCTGCCTGTGAAGAAAATACGCCATTATTTGCCATTGATGGCAACTCCCAAGGCCAAGCTTGGGCGGTGGGCGATGATGGTCTTATCCTGCACTTTGACGGCCAACACTGGCAACGTGAAGTCAGCAACACAGACATTAACCTACGTGCTGTACTCTGTGCACCAGACAATAAAATTTATGCCGCTGGCGCTGAAGGTACAGTGCTAATGCGCAATCAAGACGGCCTGTGGATAAGTTTAGAATGCCCGTTAAGCTCTGGCTTTCATGCGCTCTTGCTGCTCGATGACGGCAGTCTATTGCTAGGCGGTGGGCGTTATTTTGTCGATAAAGGCGGCTTTCGTGGTGAGCTGGTTCTTTATAAAGATGGGGTATTTAAAGCCTTAGACTTTAATGAAGATATGCCGCGCTTGCGTGCCCTAAAAAGCTATAAAGACGGTGTGCTGATTGTCGGTGATCAGGGCCACCTGTATTACTTAAATAACTGGCGTATCGATAAGCTGGAAAGCAATTGCCGTCATGACCTGATGGACATTATTGTGTTATCCACAGGCGAAGCTTTGGTGGTGGGGGATTACGGTACAGTGATGACCGCAGCCAATGATTTCACCCAAGCGCTGGCGCCACCGCCACAAGCAGCAACAAAAAGCCCATGGGAAATTATGCCGTCTCCCAGTAAAAAACAGCTTTGGGATGTTACTGAAGGCCCAGATGGCAGCTGTTACGCCTGTGGTGAAGCAGGTACGGTACTGCACTTAGTTGCCGACAGTTGGCAGCAATTACCAGCCCCCAGTGATCTGGCAGTGCACTGTGTTTGGGATAGCGGCAGTGGTCTATTTGCCGCGGGGCAGCTAGGTCGCATTTACCGCTTTGATGGTGAAGAGTGGTCGTTGCACTTTGATCTGCATTTAGATATCACCATTCTAGGTATGTGGGGCAGTGGACCCAATTCTATTTTTGCCGTGGGCGATGAAGGCTTAATCCTACACTTTGATGGCTTACGCTGGCAGCGCATGCCCAGTGGTACAAAATCTGCGCTGTATAGCCTCTGGGCTTGGGATGCGCAACGCATGCTCGCGCCTGGGGATTTTGGTCTAGTACTGCGTTATAACGGCTCCGAATGGGCGGATTTCAATATCGGCAGTGAGAACTTTCTCTACGGTATCTGGGGCGATAGCCTGAGCAATATTTACGCGGTTGGCTTATCCGGCACCTTGGCGCACTTTAATGGTCAGCGTTGGCAACTGATGGCTACGCGTTTACGCGCTGACTTGCTGGGGATTGCCGGCTCAGAGCAAGCGGGGGTGTTTATTGTGGGTACCAACGGCAGTGTCATGCGCCTAGATGGCGATCAGTGGCTGACAGAGGAGAGTGGCACGGATGTCGGTTTGCGTGCGGTCTGCGCCACCCAAGCAGGCGTGGTGTACGCCGTAGGTGATCGCGGCACTATTATTCGCCGTAATTAAGCAGATACTCCTTTCTTGCATGCGCCTACCTTCCCCATGTAGGCGCATTGTCTTACTGCGTTTGAGCGTTATCGAGCTGTAATTCACTCCAGCATTTGCTCTATCCCTTCCTTTTTTCCTCAGCTTTCACAGCTATTTAAACTATTTTTTAACCGACAGTGCTCGGGCACGACACTTTTTATCCTCCTTATTTAAGCTAAAGCATTTGCTAAACAGGCAATTTACGCATTTCTATAAATATATTTCGTCAGTAAGCCCTGTGGAGAACCGTAGCTGAGCATGGTTGATAAGCAGTGGCTAAAACTGTGGATAACTTCATCTGTGGATAACTGCTGCTTTTATCCACAGGCTTAATTTGCTTATCCAGCGCCCTCAAGGGTACTTCTCTACACCCTTATACTGTTTGTAACTCTATGTATTTAAAGGGTTTTATAGAGATATGCACAAATAACAGGCTGACTAGTAATAGCAGTAATAATAAGCTTTATATCTTTATACTTAACTTACTATTGTTTATCCCTAGCTTGACCGCTGAGCAGAAGCCTTGTGATCAAACCTTCTGCAAAGTCGCGTAAAAATCTATACTATTGCGGTCTTAGAACTCGCTAACAGCCAAGCAGATAACTCAACTGAAAATGCTAGATCGTCACGATTTATGGCAGTAGCACAGAATTCGTTCGTTTTTATCTACAATCCTGAGGTGTATGGTGGATTATCCTTCCCGTTTTGATGTGATCGTAATTGGTGGTGGCCATGCGGGTACTGAAGCAGCTTTAGCTTCTGCGCGTATGGGAGTAAAAACCTTATTACTCACACACAACATCGAAACTCTCGGACAAATGAGCTGTAATCCAGCTATTGGCGGGATTGGTAAAAGCCATTTGGTTAGAGAAATTGATGCGCTCGGTGGTGCTATGGCTACCGCAGCAGACCTCAGTGGTATTCAGTTTCGAATTTTAAATAGCCGCAAAGGACCAGCAGTCCGTGCCACTCGTGCACAAGCTGACCGTGTACTTTATAAAGCAGCGATTCGTGAAGTCATTGAACACCAACCCAACTTATGGATTTTCCAGCAAGCCGCTGAAGACTTAATTGTCGAAAACGACAGTGTGCGTGGTGTTGTCACCCAGATGGGCTTACGTTTTTTTACTGATAACGTGGTGCTCACCACTGGAACATTCCTGGGTGGTCAAATCCATATTGGTTTACAAAATTACTCCGGCGGACGTGCCGGTGATCCACCCGCAAATGCTTTAGCAAAACGTATGCGCGAATTACCATTGCGCGTTGATCGTTTAAAAACAGGTACGCCACCACGCATTGATGCGCGCTCCGTTGACTTCTCAGTGATGACTGAACAACCGGGTGATACTCCCATGCCGGTGATGTCATTTATGGGCAATCGTGAGCAACATCCAGAGCAGGTGAGTTGCTGGATTACCCACACCAACACTAAAACTCACGAGATTATTGCTAAAAATCTCGATCGCTCGCCCATGTATGCAGGCGTAATCGAAGGCATTGGCCCACGTTACTGCCCATCCATTGAAGATAAAATTCATCGTTTTGCCGATAAAGACAGCCACCAGATATTTTTAGAGCCTGAAGGCTTAAGAACTCACGAGTTGTACCCCAATGGTATTTCCACATCCTTACCTTTTGATGTGCAACTGGATTTAGTCCACTCCATTCGCGGGATGGAAAATGCGCATATTATTCGTCCAGGCTATGCTATTGAGTACGATTACTTTGATCCACGGGATTTGAAATACAGCTTAGAAACCAAAGTGATCGATGGTTTATTCTTTGCCGGACAAATCAACGGCACCACCGGTTACGAAGAAGCAGGTATTCAAGGGTTGTTAGCCGGCAGTAATGCTGCGTTACGTTCGCAAGGCAAAGACAGTTGGCATCCACGCCGTGATGAAGCGTACTTGGGCGTGTTAATTGACGACTTAATCACCTTAGGTGCGCAAGAGCCGTATCGCATGTTTACCTCGCGCGCTGAATACCGCTTAATTTTGCGTGAAGATAACGCCGATATGCGTCTTACCGAGAAAGGTCGTGAGATTGGACTGGTTGACGATACCCGTTGGGCATTTTTTGAAGCCAAACGCGAAGCCATTGTGCAAGAAGAGCAGCGTTTAAAAGATACTTGGGTACGCCCCGGTACACCGCTTGGTGAAGCAGTAATGGAGAAGTTCAATACGCCACTGACCCATGAATACAATTTATTGAATTTATTGGCCCGTCCCGAGATTAACTACCTTGATTTAATCGCTGTCACCGGTGGCGGAATTACTGATGAGCAAATTGCCGAACAAATTGAGATTAAAACCAAATATGCGGGCTACCTCAGTCGTCAACTGGAGGATATTGCTAAGCTAAGAGCTAGCGAAGAAGTAAAACTGCCGGCTGATATGGATTACACGGCAATTTCAGGCCTGTCGAAAGAAATTCAACAAAAGTTATCCAGCAGTCGCCCGGAAACTCTTGGCCAGGCATCACGGATTCCTGGTGTGACTCAAGCAGCAGTCTCGTTATTGATGGTGCATTTGAAAAAGCGTAAAGCCAGTACAAGTTTGGAGCAGCCGGATTCATGACCGTTACCACACAGCATGCACAAGAGCTCACGCAAGGGGCTAAGCAGCTTAATGTTGCCTTAAGTGAACAGCAGCAAGAACAGTTGCTGCAATATTTAGGCTTATTGATCAAGTGGAATAAAGCTTACAATTTAACCGCAGTGCGCAACCCAGATGAAATGGTGTCACGACACTTGCTCGATAGCTTAAGTGTGGTTGAGTATGTCCAGCAGTACGGTGACAACTGGTTGGATGTGGGCAGCGGCGGCGGTATGCCGGGGGTTCCTTTGGCTATTATTTTTCCTGAAAGAAAACTCACTCTGTTGGACTCTAATGGGAAAAAAACACGCTTTTTAACTCAGGTGAAGTTGGAACTCGGTTTGCATAACCTCGAAGTTATCCACAGCCGTGCTGAAGCCTTTACCCCAGTGCAGGCTTTCTCTGGCATTATCTCGCGAGCATTCAGTTCTTTAGCTGATTTTAGTAATTGGACGCGCCACCTTGGTAATCTGCAAACCCGCTGGCTAGCGATGAAAGGTGTGCAGCCTGATGATGAGTTGCAGGCGCTGCCGGACGACTTTGTACTTGACGCTTGTCACACATTAAAAGTGCCGGGCTGTCAGGGCCAACGCCATTTATTAATCTTGCATCGCCAGTAAAACTGAGGAGACGGTATGGGTAAGGTCTTGGCTATTGCCAACCAGAAAGGCGGTGTCGGTAAAACTACAACTTGCATTAACTTGGCGGCCTCATTGGTGGCAACACGCCGTCATGTGTTACTGATTGACCTCGATCCGCAAGGTAACGCCACCATGGGCAGCGGTATTGATAAGCACAGCTTGCAGCACTCAGTGCTGGATGTGTTAACTGGTCAAGCAGATTTAATTGATGTGATGCAGTTTTCTGAGCACGGTGGTTATCAATTGCTGCCCTCGAACCGCGACTTAATTGCTGCAGAAGTGGCCTTGCTGGACTTGCCCAACAAAGAGCGACGCTTGCTTGAAGCGTTAAAGCCGGTACGGGGTAATTATGACTATATTTTAATTGATTGCCCGCCATCCTTAAGCATGCTGACGATTAATGCCTTGGTGGCCGCCGACGGGGTGATGATCCCCATGCAGTGCGAGTATTTTGCTTTGGAAGGTTTAACGGACTTGATTGGCAGTATCCAACGCATTGCCGACCAGTTGAATCCGGAGCTGCAAATAGAAGGTATTTTGCGAACCATGTATGATCCGCGCTTGAGTTTGACCAATGATGTCTCACAGCAATTAAAAGAGCACTTCGGTGACAAACTGTATGACACGGTCATTCCACGTAACGTGCGTTTAGCAGAAGCGCCCAGCCATGGTTTGCCAGCTTTAGCCTATGACAAGCAATCACGTGGAGCTTTAGCTTATTTAGCGTTGGCCGGTGAGTTATCCCGTCGTCAACGCGCCAGTCAGCGTGCTGCAACACGCACATAAGGAATCATTATGGCGGTTAAAAAACGCGGCCTCGGACGAGGACTTGATGCATTACTGAGCAGTGCGACAGCGAACACTTTGCAAGAGCCAACCGCAGAGGTTGATGCTAAAGAATTACAGCATTTAAAATTAGACTGCATTCAGCGCGGCAAGTATCAACCCCGTGGGGATATGGATCAGGCCAGTCTCGAAGAGCTGGCGCAATCAATTAAAGCTCAAGGGGTGATGCAGCCCATCGTAGTGCGTCCGTTAACGGCCCATAGCTATGAAATTATTGCCGGTGAGCGGCGCTGGCGTGCGGCCAAGTTGGCAGGGTTACAAACTATCCCTGCTTTAGTGCGTGATGTCAGTGACGAAGCGGCGATTGCCATGGCGCTGATTGAAAATATCCAGCGCGAAGACTTAAACCCAGTTGAAGAAGCCATTGCTTTACAGCGTTTGCAAAAAGAGTTCGAGCTGACTCAGCAAGAAGTGGCTAATGCTGTGGGTAAATCGCGCGCCAGTGTGGCTAACTTGCTACGTTTAATTGGTTTGCCAGACGAGGTTAAGACCTTATTGGCCCATGGTGACTTAGAAATGGGTCACGCTCGAGCGCTGCTTGGCTTACCCGTAGAGCAGCAAGTAGAGGCGGCGCGACATGTTGTCGCAAGAGGCTTAACAGTACGACAAACTGAAGCAATGGTTCGTAATATGCTGGCGGATAAGCCCGAGCAAGAAAAAGCTGCCATTGACCCCGACGTAAAACGCTTAGAGCAAAAATTAGCTGAGCGCTTGGGTACTCAAGTGCAGATTAAACATGGCCCAAAGGGCAAAGGGCAGTTGGTTATTAAGTACGGAACATTGGACGAATTACAGGGTGTTTTAGCGCATATACGCTAAAGTTTTAGCTGTTGGTCGTAAAAAACGAGATGACAGTTGAATGAATTGCGCTAGCACCCTATACTCTGCGCGCAATTTTGTTGCTATTCATTTTAAAATGAAAGATATAGCAAAGGAATCAGGTACTACATTGGCGTATCGAAATAAAGTTGCTTTCCATCGTCAGCCCATGTTTCGCGTTATCGTGTTACAAGCGGCGATGAGTATCCTGATCGGATTGCTTTTTGGTTTATCTCAAGGATGGGTCGCGGCGTACTCAGCATGGCTGGGTGGGCTGATAGCGCTAATACCGAACGTGTATTTTAC
>JAAYTE010000165.1 GCA_012518175.1 Gammaproteobacteria bacterium
TCGATACGGCGATGGGCATCTTGCAAAGCAGTGTTCTGCTCATCAATAACAGCTTGAAACTGTGCCACAACCAAACGCAATTCAGCGGTACTAAGGCCGCTTAAATCAGGGGTTTTCATGGTGGATTTAGGCTGTTTTTTCATGCCGAAATTATAGCAAAACCCGCCACCAAAAGCACCCTTAAAAGCAGCCAAAACCCAGTGAAATCAGGCTAGCCAAGGCTGTTGTAGTGCAGTTTTTTATGGCCTTTAAAGAGGCTGATATCGTAACCATCCAGCAGCCAATTTATTTGCTCGCCCGTTAAGGCTAACAGCTCATCGGCAGGCCTAGGCCACTTGAATTTTTCCTCGGCCAGCGCCTTGTAGTACATGACAAAACCATTGTCTTCCCACATCACGCATTTGATTTTGTTGCGCTGGCGATTGGTAAAGGCATATAACGCACCGCTGAACGGGTTATGACCAAGCTCTTGCTCAACCAGCAAAGCCAAGCCATTGGCTTGCTTCCTAAAATCCACCGGCGCACGGTACAGATAAATTTCCGGCATCTGCTTGGCTGGCCGTAAATAACGCACCTTCATTACAACTGCCGCAGTATCGCCACAGCGACATCCAAGTTGCCCGCGGTAATGCCTGACAGGCGCATACCGCCGGGCAAATGCAATGTCTAGCCCATCTTGGGCTGAGCTAGTCGCCAGCTGAGTAACTCTTGTAAATCCAGCAGGCCTTGAACCAGGCGCTGAAGCAAGAAGCTTCTTACGCCAATAATTAAACTGCGCATAGCTCAGCTCATGCTGTTTACAAAAAGCCGCACCGGATAAACCTGAACCTTGCCAGGCCACCATATGCTGCTGCCAAAACTCATAACGCTCGCGCGAACTCGTAGAACTCATAACCAGTACCTCCAAAAAAGACGAGGACTAGTTTGAAACGGTATAATGCAGGATAAAAGATGCTGATTTAAGGGCGCTTACGGTTTAGCAGGTTATTTATCTGCAGGCATGTATTTTGATCATCCAATCAATACAGCAAGTAATATTAAGACAAAGTGTCTTTTTTTGATGTTAGAAATTACGGTGATTGGTCAGGTCAGTCTTGGTTTGAGTGTGTGAAAAGGTGCGACAAACTGGTCAATATGCAATAAAACCCCAGCTCGCCAATGCTTTATTGGCCCACAGTTAACCCGGAAACCTGTGCGGCACACTGGCCAGTCAAAGCAGCAATGTCGTGAAAAGGAGCAGGTAGTCTTAGTCGCCTGTCATTGGCCTGCAGTGCTTGGTGATTATAGCTCTTTACCTTTCGAAGCAAACTTACTGTGCGTTTAGCCCCCGACATCGCTATAATCGACACCCATCTAACTTTTTATTTTGGTTTTGATGTTATGACCGAACTTGTTGTTGACTACATGCAGCGCCTTGGCGAGTCTGCGCGTGAGGCTTCCCGTGTGTTGGCAAGGGCCAGTACCGCTCAGAAAAATCAGGCTTTATTAGCCACAGCCACTGCGCTCGACAACTCCCGAGCTGCTTTGCTTGCGGCCAATGAGTTGGATATGCAAGCTGGCCGTACCAATGGCTTGGACGAGGCAATGCTGGATCGTTTAGCGTTAACACCAGCACGAATAGATGAAATGATTGAAGGCTTAAAGCAGGTTGCTGCCTTGCCTGATCCCATTGGTGAAATCCGCGACATGCACTTTGTGCCGTCGGGTATTCAAGTGGGCAAAATGCGTGTGCCTTTGGGGGTGATTGGGATTATTTACGAATCACGCCCTAACGTCACCGTAGAGGCGGCCAGCTTATGCATTAAATCCGGCAATGCCACTATATTACGTGGTGGCTCTGAAGCTATTCATTCTAACCAAGCCATTGCCCAGTGTTTAAATGAAGGCCTAGCCGTTGCTGGCTTCCCTGCCAGTGCTGTGCAAGTAGTAGAAACTACAGACCGTGCCGCAGTGGGTGAGTTGATCACCATGCCTAAATATGTGGATGTAATTGTTCCCCGTGGTGGCAAAGGTTTAATTGAGCGTATCAGTCGTGATGCAAAAGTGCCGGTGATTAAACACTTGGACGGCGTCTGTCATGTCTACGTGGATCAAGCCGCTGATGCTGAAAAAGCGATTCGTATTGCTGATAATTCAAAAACTCAGCGTTACGCACCCTGTAATGCCATGGAAACCCTATTAGTGCATGAATCGCAAGTGGATGCTGTGCTGCGCCCTTTGCTCGATATCTACCAAACGAAGCAAGTTGAATTGCGCGGTTGTGAGAAGACTTGTGCTTTATTTGCTGATCAGGTTAAAGCTGTTACTGCAGATGATTGGGCAGCAGAGTACAATGCGCCGATTCTGGCGGTGCGTATTGTTAGCTCGTTAGACGAAGCGATTGAGCATATCAATACTTACGGCTCACAACATACTGACAGTATAGTGACAGAAAACTTTACAGATGCTCGTCGTTTCTTAACCGAAGTGGATTCCAGTTCCGTGATGATCAATGCCTCAACCCGTTTTGCCGATGGCTTTGAGTATGGCTTAGGTGCAGAAATTGGTATCTCCACAGATAAGTTGCACGCTCGTGGTCCGGTAGGTCTACTGGGTTTGACTAGCGAGAAATATGTCGTATTTGGTGACGGACACGTGCGTGGCTAAACGAATAGGAATGCTGGGCGGTACCTTTGATCCAGTGCACATTGGCCATTTGCGCAGTGCACTGGAGGTTGCCGAGAACTATGCGTTAGATCAGCTCTTGCTGATCCCTAATGCACAGCCGCCGCATCGCAATGCCCCACAGGTTAGTGCGCAACAGCGTTTAGAAATGGTGCAGTTGGCAGTTGCCGGTGTTGATCTGCTCAGCGTTGATGATCGTGAATTACGTCGCGATAAACCCTCCTGGAGCATCGATACCTTGTTATCATTGCGCGCTGAGCTGGATGCGCAAGATCAGTTGCTGCTTATCTTAGGCTGGGATGCATTTTGTGGCTTGCCAAGCTGGCATCGTTGGGAAGAGTTATTAGAGCATTGCCATATTCTAGTGCTGCAGCGCCCTGATGCAGATATTGAAGCACCACAGGTTCTACGTGATTTAGTGGCAGCAAAAAGCGTCAATGATCCACAAACCTTACTTGGGCCTAGTGGTCAGATTGCTTTTGTTTGGCAGACACCGCTGGCTATTTCAGCAACACAAATTAGACACTTATTAGCAACACAGCGTTGCGTACGGTATTTGGTACCAGATACTGTTTTTCAATATATTTATACTCATCAACTCTACCAAGAGTGATGAGCTTTTGAGGTTAGATACCCAATGCAAAATGAACAACTCGTAAAATTAGTCATCGCATCTCTAGAAGAAGTTAAAGCTAAAGATATCGTGACTATTGATGTGCGCGGTAAAACCAGTATCACTGATTTTATGATTATAGCTTCTGGTGGTTCTGCCCGTCAGGTGAAAGCGCTTGCGGAGAACGTGTTAGAGAAAGTCAAAGCTCAAGGGGTAAAGCCTATTGGTAGCGAAGGTTTAGACGGCGGTGAGTGGGCTCTGTTGGATTTAAATGACGTAGTCGTGCATGTGATGCAGGTGGAAACCCGTGAGCATTACGACTTAGAGCGCTTGTGGCAGGGTGCTGAGCAAAGCCGTGCACAACACGATGAGCAAGGCGCTGAATAAGTGCGCATTCGCTTAATTGCTGTAGGCACTAAAATGCCGCGCTGGGTAGAAGAGGGCTGGCATGAATATGCTAAGCGCTTGCCCAGCGAGTTACCTTTAGAACTCGTTGAAATACCTTTAAGTACACGGGGTAAAAATGCTGATGTACCAAGGCTGATCCGCCAAGAAGGCGATGCTATGCTGGCGAAAGTGCAGCCTGGTGAGCGTATTGTTACCTTGGAAGTACATGGCAAGCCTTGGAGTACCGAGCAGCTGGCACAAGAATTGGAGCGCTGGCGTTTAGAAGCACGCAACGTCAACTTGATGGTCGGCGGCCCGGAAGGACTAGCGCCACAGGTTTGCGCGCGCAGTGAGCAACGTTGGTCGTTATCACCACTGACATTGCCACATCCGTTAGTGCGCATATTGTTGGGTGAGCAGGTGTATCGTGCGTGGACTGTGCTTAACGGCCATCCATATCATAAGTAGTGAGCGGTTATGCCACCTCCTATTCGATTAAAAGACCATGAGCGTGATGCGCGATTGATTCGTGCGCGGGTTTTATTTGGTGGTGCTGCTTTAGTTCTGTTAACTATGCTGCTGATGTTTAGAATGTACTATTTGCAAGTTGTGCAGTTTGAGCATCACTCCACATTGGCAGAGAATAACCGTATTCACGTTCAGTCTTTGCCCCCCACGCGCGGCATGATTTATGACCGCAATGGTGTCGTTATAGCTGATAATCGGGCGAGCTTTAGTCTTACTTTGACCCGTGAGCGCGCCGGTGATTGGGAGCAGGTGCTCGACTCTATTGTTGAGATTCTTGAACTCGACAATGACAGTCGCGAGTTGTTTGAGAAGCGTATCCGTCAAGGCCGTCGTCCTTTTGAACCTGTACCGGTTATGTTTGAGTTGAGCGAGGAGCAAATTGCTCGCATTGCAATAAACCAGTTTCGTTTGCCTGGTGTCGAGGTGTCAGCCAGCTTAGTCCGCTACTACCCGCAACAAGAACACTTTGCGCATTCTGTTGGCTATGTAGGCCGCATTAATGAAACAGAATTAAAAAATCTTGATCCGGTTAATTACAGCGGTACCCACCATATTGGCAAAACCGGCATTGAGCGTTTCTATGAAGAACAGTTGCATGGGCAAGTCGGCTATGAAGAGGTTGAAACTAACGCCCGTGGTCGAGTGTTACGTGTGCTTAATCGCGTTGAGCCGGTTTCTGGGCAAGATATTTATTTAACCCTAGACAGTAATCTTCAAGAAGCTGCTGAGCTTGCTTTAGATGGTCGTCGCGGGGCAATAGTGGCATTGGATCCCAACAATGGTGAAGTGCTGGCCATGGTCAGTCAGCCAAGTTTTGATCCCAATCCATTTGTTACTGGGATCAGTTTTAAAGCCTATGGTGAGCTGCGTGATTCGTTAGATCAGCCATTGTTTAATCGAGTCTTACGCGGTTTATACCCGCCTGGCTCGACAATTAAACCGATGATGGCGGTTGCTGGTTTAGATGCCGGGGTTATTACTCCGAAAAGTCGCGTGTTTGATCCAGGGTTTTATCAGTTGCCCAATAATAAGCATAAGTACCGCAACTGGAACCGGTATGGTGACGGCTGGGTCGAGCTTGATTTAGCCATTGCCCGCTCTAACGACACCTATTTTTATGATTTAGCCCATAAGCTGGGTATTGATCGCATGCACGACTACATGAGTCGGTTCGGTTTTGGTCAGCGAGTGGCGTTGGATATGTTTGAAGAAACCGCTGGTTTGATGCCTTCTCGGGACTGGAAACGCAATCGTTATCGGCAGCCTTGGTATCCGGGCGAAACTTTAATTTTAGGTATTGGCCAGGGGTATATGCAGACCACGCCGTTACAGCTAGCGCAAGCCACAGCCTTGATGGCATCTAAAGGTAAATGGATTCGCCCACATTTGGCTCGAAGTGTTGGTGGCCTGCAACCCATTGTCGATGCGCAAGAGCCGCCTGATATTGTCTTGCGTGATGAGAAGTTTTGGGAGCCGGCACGTTTAGGCATGGAGAACGTTTTGCACGGTGCCCGTGGTACAGCGCGCAAAGTGGGCGATACAGCCCAATACCGCATAGCAGGTAAAAGCGGTACTGCGCAAGTTGTGGCCATTAAGCAAGGTGAGCGCTATGACCGCGATAAAGTGCAAGAACGGCATCGCGATCATGCGCTATTTATTGCTTATGCACCGGCTGAAAACCCGACGATTGCTGTGGCTGTCATGATTGAAAACGGTGAGTCTGGCTCCGGAGTCGCCGCGCCGATTGCTAAGCAAGTATTAGACGCCTGGTTGTTGGATGAGGATGGTGAGCTAAAAGTGCAGTATCAAACAGAGGCGCAGCGCGAAATGAGCGAGGTAAGGCCATGAGTCGTGGTTTCGATCGCGTATTGTCTGAAGGTGATGTGCTGCGTCGCCGTGCATCTATTTTACAGCGCATACACATTGATGGCTGGCTGGTGTTTTTATTATTAATGCTCGGCACCATTGGTTTGTTTGTGTTGTATTCGGCGGGTGGTAAAGACGAAAGCTTATTGATAAAACAAGCATCTTCGTTTGGCATTGGCTTATTGGTGATGGTCGTGGTGGCACAATTGGAGCCACGCTTTATGGCCAGCTGGTCACCTTTACTTTATGTCATAGGCGTGGCGCTGCTAGTCGTAGTCGATGTCATCGGGCATAAAGCTATGGGGGCTACACGCTGGATCAGTATTCCCGGAGTGGTGCGTTTTCAGCCCGCTGAGTTGATGAAGTTATTTATGCCGATGACCTTAGCTTGGTATCTGGCGCGCCATAATTTGCCGCCATCGCCCAAGCGCATCTTGATTAGTGTTGTTTTAATTGCGCTCCCTGCCGCCCTTATTGCGCGCCAGCCGGATCTAGGTACAGCGATGTTGGTTGCCGTGTCTGGGGTGTTTGTGTTGTTTTTAGGAGGCTTGCGCTGGCGCTGGATACTCGGAGCTATTGCCGCGTTTGTTCCGGCTGCAGTGGGGATGTGGATGTTTGTAATGCATCAATATCAAAAGCAGCGTGTCCTAACGTTTTTAAACCCAGAGAGTGATCCGCTGGGCAGTGGTTGGAATATTATTCAATCTAAAGCTGCGATTGGCTCAGGTGGTGTATTTGGCAAAGGCTGGCTACTCGGCACACAGTCGCATTTGGACTTCTTACCTGAAAGTCATACAGACTTTATTATTGCGGTACTGGGTGAGGAGTTTGGCCTGGTTGGTATCTGCTTGCTGTTTTTAGTGTATTTGCTCTTGATTGCCCGTGCGCTGGTGATTACCTTACAAGCGCAAACCGTTTTCGGCAAAATATTGGCAGGCTCAATTACTTTAACCTTTTTTATCTATGTGTTTGTTAACGTGGGAATGGTCAGTGGTTTACTGCCTGTTGTTGGGGTGCCGCTGCCATTTATAAGTTACGGCGGAACTTCTTTGGTTACGCTCTTGTCTGGGTTTGGTATTTTAATGGCAATTCATACACACCGTAAATGGATTGCTCACTCTTAAGGGTTTTACATGCAAACTGTGTTATTTCGAATGAAAAAAATAGTCGCGTGCTTAGGTTTAACGCTGGCGGCAACTCAGGTTCTTGCGCAAGATAATAACTATGCGCAGCATCCCTTAACAGATCCATTTATTAAAGAAATGAGTGCCGAGTTTGGTTTTGTTGGCGAATCACTGCAGGAGTTGTTTTCACAAGCGGAGCGCAAACAAGCTATTTTAGATGCTATTTCACGGCCTGCTGAGCGGGTTAAGCTGTGGAAAGAGTACCGTCCTATTTTTATCACTCAGTCGCGCCTAGATAAAGGCCTTGAATTCTGGGAGGAAAACGCTGAAGCCCTGCAGCGTGCAGAGCAAGAGTATGGTGTGCCTGCTGAGGTGATTGTTGCCATTATAGGAGTGGAAACTATTTATGGCGGCAATACCGGTAGTTACCGTGTGATTGATGCGCTGTCGACCTTGGCATTTGATTACCCGCCACGGGCCCCGTTTTTCCGCCAGCAACTCAAAGAGTATTTGTTGCTGACGCGCGAGGAGCAAGTGGATCCTTTAAGTTTGAAAGGATCTTATGCCGGAGCAATGGGGTTGCCGCAGTTTATGCCGGGAAGTTTCCGAGCTTATGCTGTTGATTTTGATGATGACGGCCATATTGATATTTGGCAAAACCCTACTGATGCCGTCGGCAGTGTGGCAAACTATTTTATTAAGCATGGTTGGAAGCCAGGCCAAAAAGTCGTGGTGCGCGCTGATGTGAACAATGTAAAGACTGCAGAGCAGGGATTATCTGATAGCCTTGATCCGAAAATTACTGTCCAAGAGTTGCAAGATTTAAGTTGGACCCCCCGTGAGCCCTTAGAGCAGGGGCGCAAGGTTACAGCTTTCCGTTTGGATGCTGATGCGGGCAGTGAGTACTGGATTGGTTTAGAGAATTTTCAAGCCATTACGCGCTATAATCGTAGTGTAATGTATGCCATGGCAGTGAATGAGTTGGCTGAGCAGTTAGCCGCCGCACGTAAGGAATAGCAATGTTGAAGCACAGTATGCAGGTGTTGACTGCAACTGCTCTAGCTATAGCGCTGATCAGTTGCTCGTCGAGCAGCCCGAAAGGACCACAGCCGCAACCCGTCATACGTGATGGGTCGATTAGTGGTCCAGCTAATTTTAAGCAATCAAGCAGCGATGGTGCGCCTTGGTGGTCGGTTGACGTTTCCCGTATTCCCGATGCTGTACCTATGCCGCATAACGGTAATTATAAAGCAGCGCCATACACTGTGATGGGCAGTCGTTATTTCCCAATTCAAGATGCGCGCAAGTATAAAATGACTGGTACTGCATCGTGGTACGGCACTAAGTTTCATGGTCGCGATACCGCTAACGGTGAAACCTTTGATTTATATGGGATGACCGCTGCACATAAAACTCTACCGTTACCCAGCTATGTCAAAGTCACCAACTTAGAAAATGGCCGCAGCGTTACTTTGCGAGTCAATGACCGTGGACCATTCTATTCTGATCGAATTATTGACTTATCCTTCGCTGCAGCAAAAAAACTCGGCTACGCCGAGAAAGGTGTGGCACGGGTTAAGGTTGAAGGTATTGATCCGCACCAGTGGTGGGCCGAGCGTGGGCAAAAAGTGCCAGAGCCTGGTGCTATGAATGCGGTGGCTTACAATAAACCTCTAGCGTTGCCGACTTTGCCAGATGAACCAGTGAACTATACGCCGCCTGCAGAGCAACATGCTGGCGCTTTAATTCCTGCGCAAATTGACTCAAAAAAAAACGCTTCACTATCAGTCGCTGGCCTATATCTCCAAGTAGGAGCATTCGCCAATCCAGACGCTGCGCAGTTGCTGATGGACAAGCTCAGTCAGCTGACCAGTGCGCCGGTCTTCATCAACTCGGTGGTACGCGATCAGCAAGTGCTGCACAGAGTACGGATGGGACCAGTACCCAATCAAAACGAGGCTGAGCACTTGCGTGATCGTGTGCGCTTGGCAAATTTAGGGCTGCCAGCGCTGGTGACAGCGGATTAGCAGCATCGTTGTTATAGCTTGCTACGCATCTTGCTTGCGGCTAAATGCCAGAGCAGTAAATCAGCGTCAGTGTTTATCTTTATCAATTTGAGAGTTGTATGAAAATTAGTCAGTTTTTACAAAAGTTTTGTTTGACCGCGGTTGTCGTCTGCGCCGCAAGCTATATCAGTGCCGAGCCCGTACCTACTGCAGCTAAAGTGCCGACGGCGATTCCCGCGATGCCGCAATTGGCGGCTAAATCTTATGTGTTAATGGATGCTACAAGCGGCCAAGTTTTGGTCGAGCACAATGGTGATGAGCGCTTGCCCCCAGCCAGTTTAACTAAGCTGATGACCGCTTATATCGCCACTAAAGAAATTCAAAATGAGCAAATCACCGAGCAAGACATGGTGACCGTCAGTGAGAAAGCTTGGCGTACCGGTGGCTCGCGGATGTTTATTGATGTGGGCAAGCAGGTCTCGGTAGATGATTTGCTGCACGGTATTATTATCCAGTCGGGTAACGATGCCAGTGTCGCCATAGCGGAACATATTGCCGGTAGCGAAGAAGCTTTCTCCAGCATGATGAATGCTGCAGCAGTACGTTTGCAGTTGGATAACACCCACTTTCGCAATGCCACGGGCTTACCAGCCGAGGGGCATTACTCGACAGCCTATGATATGGCGAAGTTGGCTCGCGCTATAATTTTTGAAGACCCAGAGCACTATGAAATCTATGCGCAAAAAGAGTTTCTCTGGAATGGCATTAAGCAACCAAACCGCAATCTATTGTTATGGCGAGATAAAACCGTTGACGGTTTAAAAACGGGCCACACAGATGAAGCTGGTTATTGCTTGGTGGCTTCTGCTGTGCGTGATGATATGCGTTTGATTTCCGTGGTGTTTGGTGCTTCCAGTGAAGCTACTCGAGCTGCAGAAACACAAAAATTACTGACTTATGGCTTCCGCTTTTTTGAAACTAAAACCTTTTACCAGAAAGGTGTTGAATTGGCCGAAAGTAAGGTCTGGAAGGGCGAAGAATCAAAGGTTAAGGTGGGGCTGGCTGAGGACTTAACGCTCACTTTACCTCGCGGTCAAGTACAGAAAATTGCCGCAACCATGGTTTTGGATGAAAGTGTAATTGCACCCGTCACTGCCGGTGAGAGCTTAGGTGTTGTGGAAGTGCGTTTAGGCGATGAGGTTCTGCACACGGCAGACTTGGTAGCGCTGCAAGATGTTCCAGAGGGTGGTTTTTTTAGCCGCATACTGGATTCAATTCGCATGTTTTTTTACAACTTGTTTAACTAAAGCTTGATTGTTCGAGGTGGGCAGACAAAGCATAATAACGCTTCTATTTGTCTGCCTTAGAAGCAAGAGCAGGTATGTATATAGAAGGTTTTATCCAAGCCTTCTACTGAAAAGAGCCAAAAGCTCGGAGTTGAGATGACCGAAGATACTCAGCAACAACCGCCGAAAATTGAATTTCCATGCGCTGATTACCCGATTAAAATTATTGGTGATCACTGCGATAACTTTATTGATGTGATAATTGACGTGGTTCAGCGTCATGCGCCAGAGGTTGATCCTGCAGCCTTTACCCGTCGCGATAGCAGCAATGGGCGCTTTTTATCGGTGCAGGTGCATATCCATGCGCAGAGCATCGAGCAACTGGAAAAAATCAATCAAGATTTACGTGAAACAGGTCTTGTGCGCATGGTGTTGTAATGCCCAGCAGCGTTGTGATTCGTCATTTAGGTTGCGTAGCTTACGAGCCTACTTGGCATGCTATGCAAAACTTTACGCAAAGGCGTGACGCTGACAGTGCTGATGAGATTTGGCTACTTGAGCACCCGCGGGTCTTTACCCAAGGGCAGGCTGGCAAGGCCGAACACATACTCGCTGCGGGCGATATCCCTGTGGTGCAAGTCGACCGTGGTGGGCAAGTCACCTACCATGCTCCAGGTCAGCTGGTGGCTTATATCCTGCTGGATGTGCGTCGCGCGGGACGCGGTGTGCGTGACTTAGTCAGTGGCATTGAAAACAGTTTGATTGATCTACTCAGCCAGTATCAAGTTACTGCCTGTGCCAAGCCGGATGCTCCGGGTGTCTATGTTGCTGATAAAAAAATAGCCTCCCTTGGTCTGCGCATTCGTCGTGGCTGCTCCTTTCATGGCTTGGCATTAAATGTTGATATGGATTTACAGCCTTTTCAGCGGATCAACCCCTGTGGTTATGCCGGCCTGCAGATGACTCAGCTGCGTGAGCAAACCCAACAGCCTGTGGATATACCGACAGTAAGTGTGCGTTTGCGTGATGCACTCGTCAAACACCTTCACTACAGTGAATACATAACCCTTACCAATGGGATTGAATGCTATGAGTAATCAAGAAGCTCCAGTGAGAGCAAAGCCCGCTAAAGTTGAAATGGGCGTGAAGTTACGGGGCGCTGATAAACTAGCACGTATCCCGGTCAAAGTGATTCCTACCGTTGACGTATTGCGTAAACCCGATTGGATTCGTGTACGCGTACCGGTTTCACCTGAAGTTGAAAACATTAAGCAGACCTTGCGCAAGCATAAATTGCATAGCGTCTGCGAAGAAGCCTCTTGCCCTAACCTCGGTGAGTGTTTCTCCAGTGGTACTGCTACCTTTATGATTATGGGTGACATCTGTACCCGACGCTGCCCCTTCTGTGATGTGGGGCACGGCCGTCCAAACCCATTGGATGCCAATGAGCCGCACAGTTTGGCTGCAGCTATTGCCGATATGAAGCTTAAGTATGTGGTGATCACTTCGGTTGACCGCGATGATTTACGTGATGGTGGTGCTCAACACTTTGCCGACTGTTTGCGTGAGATACGTGCATTGTCACCAGGCATTCAGTTAGAAACTTTGGTGCCTGATTACCGTGGACGTATGGATATTGCTTTAGATATCACTGCGACTGAGCCACCAGATGTCTTTAACCATAACTTGGAAACTGTGCCGCGTTTATATAAAGCTGCACGTCCGGGTTCAGATTTTGAGTGGTCCTTGGATTTACTTGAGCGCTTTAAGCAGCGCGTGCCAGGTGTGCCAACTAAGTCAGGTTTGATGCTAGGGCTGGGTGAGACGGATGCTGAGGTTATTGAGGTAATGCAGCGTATGCGCGAGCATGACATTGATATGTTGACCTTGGGGCAGTATTTGCAACCCTCCCGTGACCATATGGCTGTTGAGCGTTTTGTGCACCCTGATGTATTTAAGTGGTTTGCTGAGGAAGGCTTAAAGATGGGCTTTAAGAATGTTGCCTCGGGTCCCTTGGTGCGCTCTTCTTACCATGCTGACCAACAAGCGCATGAGCAGTTGAAGTAATAGCTAATAAAAAACCCGTATCTCTCAAGTCACAAGATACGGGTTTTTTTATTATGGCAGCTAAAGTACGTCGCTGCTAAAGACTTGGGGTTAGAGCGCTACTGTTTAACGCTCTAAATGCTCAAGCTTATTAGGCACACCGTCCCACTCTTCAGCATCAGGCAGCGGATCTTTCTTTTCGCTGATGTTTGGCCAAATATCTGCCAGCTCTTGGTTTAGGGCTGTGTACTCCTGCATATCTTCTGGCACCTCATCTTCTGCAAAAATTGCTTCTGCAGGGCACTCAGGCTCACACAGGGCACAGTCGATACACTCGTCTGGGTGAATCACCAGAAAGTTTGGGCCTTCATAGAAACAGTCTACTGGGCAGACTTCTACGCAGTCGGTGTACTTGCATTTAACGCAGTTATCAGTGACAACGAAGGTCATAACTAGCTATCTCCTTGGGCGTGTTACTTGTGCTCTATCTAATGCAGAGCTGCAAGTTTAAGTAGTCAGCGCTGCTTAGGTGCAGCGCAGTAAGTAAATAAAAGACCGGCAATTCTAACAGCTTGTGCTGCATAGCGTTAGATTTGGGTCTTCCAAGCATATAACAGATCAAGCGCCTTTTTGGGCGACAGCTCATCTGGATTCATTTTTTGCAATTCTAGCAGCAGGGGGTGCGGCTGCGTAGCAAATAAGTCACTTTGTACTGGGGCTTGCTCAGTGTTGTTACTGGTGCTGGTATTGTTCTGCATTAAACTTTGTTGTTCAAGCTGCTGCAAGTGTTCTCGTGCGCGGCTGATAACCGCAGTGGGGACTCCCGCCAACTGTGCAACGGCCAAGCCATAGCTTTGGTTGGCTGGGCCAGGTAGGACGCTGTGTAAAAACACAATGCGGTCTTTATGCTCAGTGGCGCTTAAGTGCACGTTAGTGACACTGTTTAAGCGCTCGGGTAGTGAGGTTAACTCAAAGTAGTGAGTGGCAAACAAAGTCCAAGCTTGCAGCTCGGCCAGTTGTTCTGCTGCTGCCCAAGCCAAAGATAAACCGTCAAAGGTGCTGGTCCCCCGTCCAACTTCGTCCATTAAAACTAAGCTGTTGGCGCTGGCATTATGCAGAATATTGGCCGTTTCACTCATCTCAACCATAAAGGTCGAGCGACCACCAGCGAGGTCATCACTGGAGCCAATGCGGGTGAAAATACGGTCTACTAACGACAAGGAACATTGCTGCGCGGGCACAAAACTACCAATATGTGCAAGTAAGACGATTAAAGCTGTTTGGCGCATATAAGTGGACTTACCGCCCATGTTTGGCCCAGTAATAATCAGCATGCGCGTGGCATTGTCCATGTTCACATCGTTGGCAACAAAAGGTGTGGTTAAAACGTGCTCGACCACAAGGTGGCGGCCTTGTTTGATTGCCAGCTGCGGTTGCTCAGTAAATACTGGGCGGCACAGGTCTAGGTTTAGTGCGCGCTCAGATAAATTACTGATTACGTCCAGCTCAGCCAGGGCAGCAGCACTTTCTTGCAGCGGTGCAATATGGTCAATTAAAATATCTAACAGCTCATCGTAAAGCTGTTTTTCGCGGGCTAAGGCACGACTTTTTGCTGATAATGCTTTGTCTTCAAAGGCTTTGAGTTCCGGAATAATAAAACGCTCGGCGCCTTTAAGGGTCTGTCGACGAATATATTCAGGTGGTGCTTGCTCGGCTTGGCGAGTCGGTATCTCAATAAAGTAGCCGTGTACGCGGTTGTAACCCACTTTTAAATTGGCCAGACCGGTGCGCTCTTTTTCTCGTGTTTCTAGGTCAATTAAAAACTGTCCGGCAGTTTCACTGATAGTCAGTAGCTCATCGAGCTCTGCATCGTAACCCAGTTTCAAGACGCCGCCTTCACGAATTACTGCTGGTGGATTATCAATAATGGCGCGGCTCAGTGTATCTGCCAGCTCAGGGTAGGCGCTGATGGCTTTAGCCAGCTCTTGAATACGCGCAATATCTAGATCAGCAAGTACCTCTTGCAAGACGGGTAAGGCATTAAGAGCATCACGCAGGCGAGCTAAGTCTCGGGGACGGGCACTGCGCAAACTGATGCGCGCTAAGATTCGCTCAATATCACCAATGTCTTTGAGTGCCGGCTGCACCCGTTCAAAGTGATAGTCGTTGAGCAGATAAGCAATCGCATCTTGGCGCGCCTCGAGCACAGCACGCTGGCGCAAAGGACGATTCAACCAGCGACTCAGTAAGCGGCTGCCCATGCTGGTCTGACAGCGATCAATGACCGATTGCAGGGTGTTCTCGCGTCCGCCAGAGAGGTTTTTATCCAGCTCTAAGTTACGACGGGTGGCTGCATCGAGGATTACCGTTTCATTAAGGCGCTCATGGAACAGGCTACGGATATGTGGCAATGCCGTGCGCTGGGTTTCTTTGGCATAGCTCAATAAGCACCCTGCTGCGCCAATGGCCAGCGTGAGTGACTCACAGCCAAAGCCTTTTAGATCTTGAGTGGCAAACTGTTGGCATAAAGCTTTGAAGCCACTGTCGTAATCAAAATCCCAGGGTGCGCGGCGCTGATTACCTCGGCGTTTTTCTAAGGCCGCTGGCGCTGACCAATCATCGGGGATTAGCAGTTCGGCTGGATTAATTCGCTCGATTTCAGCTAAGACGTTTTCTTCGCTGTGCAACTCTTGCACGCTAAAGCGCCCGCTACTGATATCCAGTACAGCTAAGCCAAAGACAGTGTCGTGACCGAGTAATGCGGCAACTAAGTTATCGCGGCGATCATCCATTAAGGCTTCATCGCTGACCGTGCCAGGAGTAAGGATGCGCACCACTTGCCGTTCTACCGGGCCTTTTGTGGTGGTCGCAGGGTCGCCTGTTTGCTCACAAATAACCACTGATTCGCCGAGGCTGACTAGACGCGCCAGATAGCCTTCGGCGGCATGGAAGGGGATACCTGCCATTGGGATAATGCTGCCGCCGGACTGCCCCCGTGAGGTCAGGGTGATATCCAGTAATTGCGACGCTTTTTTTGCATCATCATAGAAAAGTTCATAAAAGTCACCCATGCGATAAAACATAATTTGGTTTGGGTGTTGATTCTTTAGCCGCCAATACTGCTGCATCATCGGCGTGTGTTTACTTAAATCGGTAGCACTCATAAGGAACTAGACTCAATAGCATTGCAAAACACTAGTCTAGCGGATTAAGAAATAAAATTATGCACCGCGCTACTGGGCTGTCTAAAAGAATTATGAAGACGTGTTAAATTAAGCCTAAATGAGTTTGGCAGCGCTATTTTGGCCGCTGCGTGGAGGAGTTGAGATGAGTGATGAAGAGCAGCGCGCAGCAGTCACTGAAGAAGTGCTGGATGACAGCCTTGCTTATGAAAAAGCGCAGCAGGCCAAGCAAGAAGACAATCCATTGTCAGCAATTACGGCAATGCGCTTAGAGCAGCTTGCTGTATGTCGCTTGCGCTCGAAGGAAGAAATGCAAGCGATGCAAGATCAATTGCAGTCTACTAAGGCTGTGGAAGATAGCCACGAGTGATGCTGCACGTGGTTATGCGGGCTAAAAGCAAGCGCGAGCAGGCTGATAGAGCTAGATTGCTTGCTCTATGTTGCGGTAACACCTTGCAGAGTTGCGTCCATTTTGCTTGGCTTGGTACATAGCCCTGTCAGCTTGTTTTAGTAGCTCATCAATAGTGTTGTCTTGAGCAAAAAACAGCGTTAGTCCAATGCTTGCCGTGCAGTTGTGCTCGATGTGGGCGCTGGGCTTATCCTTGTTAGCCCTCTTTTTAGCTTGCAGTCTAGGCTTTTGAAAATTTCTTTTATGCAAGCTTGGCGCAGAAAAAGCTGCGCAACTGTGCGCAATAGGGCCTGGTAAGCTTAGGGGTTTAAGGAAAAGAAACTTTGAGTAAAGCGGGGTAGTGTTTAGCGGCTGAAATTTATCACTACGAGCAGTTTAGGCCAGTTTTGCTTGGCAGCGTGCGGGCTTAAAGTATGGGTTAAACTTATGTGTTGCTGTAGTTCGGGGGATATGAGGGTATTTGTTTTTGCGATTTTCTGTAACCCTCGTATTTAGGGGGTTACAGAGAGGGAAATGGTGCCTCGGGGGAGAATCGAACTCCCACGTTGTTACCAACGGCGGATTTTGAATCCGCTGCGTCTACCAATTCCGCCACCGAGGCATGGCGCGAAAGTATAGAGATGCTTTGCACTTCGGTCAAATGATTTCGCATAGTCAGATGCAAATATTTCCGTTAAGCTTTGCTCCCTCTTATTAATGATCACGATTATGCGCGTTGCACACTTTCAATTTGACTTACCTGATGAGCTGATTGCTCGCTATCCACTGGCTGAGCGTCGTGCCAGTCGCTTACTGGTGCTTGATGGCCCCAGCGGTACGATTGCCCATCAGCAGTTTGCTGATTTGCTCGACTACTTACGCCCAGGCGACTTAATGGTGTTTAACAATACACGAGTGATACCTGCGCGATTATTTGCCAAAAAGCAAACAGGCGGCAAGCTTGAAGTGCTGGTGGAGCGTGTGCTCGACACCTATCGCGTGTTGGCGCATGTGCGTGCCAGTAAAGCACCGAAAGTGGGGAGCACGATTGAGCTGGATGATGGCGCCCAAGCGACGTTATTAGCGCGCCATGACAGTCTTTTTGAATGGCAAATGAGTGAACCTGTTTTACCTTTGCTCGAGCGTATCGGTCACATGCCTTTACCGCCTTATATGGAGCGTGAGGATGAGCTGGATGATCGTGAGCGCTATCAAACAGTCTATGCCGAGCATGCTGGCGCTGTTGCTGCGCCGACCGCAGGTTTGCATTTTGATGAGCATATGTTGACCAGCATTGCACAGCTAGGTGTCGAAACAGCCTTTGTTACTTTGCACGTGGGTGCTGGAACCTTTCAGCCAGTGCGGGTTGATACTCTCGAAGATCACCAGATGCATCATGAGTGGCTGGAAGTGAACCAGCAAGTGGTGGATGCGGTTGCAGCTTGTAAGGCACGCGGTGGTCGAGTCATTGCGGTGGGTACAACCAGTGTGCGTTCATTAGAAAGTGCGGCGCAGGCCACTGGCGAGTTGCAGGCCTTTGCTGGCGAAACTGATATCTTTTTATATCCAGGGCGTCCGTTTCATGTGGTGGATGCGTTGGTGACAAACTTTCACTTGTCCGAGTCGACTTTACTGATGTTAGTCGCTGCCTTTGCTGGCTATCCAGAAATAATGGATGCTTACCGCAGTGCGGTCGAACACAAGTACCGTTTTTTTAGTTATGGCGATGCCATGTTCATTACGCGCAATCCACAACCGCGCAGTCCTGAGGAGTGATGCATGTCTTTTATGCAGTTTGATTTATTGGCGACCGATGGTCGTGCACGCCGTGGACGTTTAACTTTCCCCCGTGGCGTGGTGGAAACCCCAGCATTTATGCCGGTGGGTACTTACGGCACGGTTAAAGGCATGTTGCCGCGGGATCTTGAGGCCATTGGCGCGCATATGATCTTAGGCAATACCTTTCACTTGTGGTTGCGTCCCGGCACCAAAGTGATTCAAGAGCACGGTGATTTGCATAACTTTATGCAGTGGCAAGGGCCAATCTTGACTGACTCCGGTGGTTTCCAAGTGTTTAGCTTGGGTGCGATGCGCCAAATTAAAGAGGAAGGTGTGTATTTTTCCTCTCCGGTGGATGGCGCCAAAGTCTTTATGGGGCCGGAAGAGTCCATGCAAGTGCAGCGTGAATTGGGCTCCGATGTGGTAATGATTTTTGATGAGTGCACGCCGTATCCAGCTGATGTGGCCACTGCAGAAAAATCTATGGAGTTGTCATTGCGCTGGGCCAAACGCTCAAAAATTGCCCACGGTGATAACCCTTCTGCTTTGTTTGGGATTGTCCAAGGTGGCATGCATGAAGATTTGCGTCTGCGCTCTCTAGAAGGGCTGTGCGAGATCGGCTTTGATGGTTTGGCCATTGGTGGTTTGTCGGTCGGAGAGCCAAAAGAAGACATGATTCGTATTTTGGATTTCTTGCCAGCGCATATGCCGGCAGAAAAGCCCCGTTATTTGATGGGTGTGGGCAAGCCTGAAGATTTAGTCGAAGGGGTGCGTCGCGGTATTGATATGTTTGATTGTGTGATGCCGACCCGCAATGCGCGCAATGGGCATTTGTTTATTGATACCGGCGTGATTAAAATCCGCAATGCGGTGCACCGTCATGACGATTCACCTTTAGATGCCAGCTGCGATTGCTATACTTGCCAGAATTTCTCCCGCGCTTATTTGCATCATTTGGATAAATGCAGAGAAATGTTAGGTGGCATGCTCAATACCATACATAATTTACGTTATTATCAGCGGGTAATGGCGGGTTTACGAGAGGCTATCCAACAGGGTACATTGAACGACTTTGTTGATGGGTTTTACGCGCGTCGTGGTTTGCCTACGCCGCCACTTAATTAAAAATAACAGACAATTAATGTCTTTTTTGTAATGGGAGTTGTTTATGGATTTCTTTATTTCTGCTGCTTACGCTGATACTGCTGCTGGTGGCCCACCAGGCGGTGAATATATGCAGTTTATTTTGCTCGCTGGTTTCTTGGTGATCTTCTATATGATGATCTGGCGTCCGCAAGCCAAACGAGCCAAAGAGCACCGTAACTTGGTGAGTGGCTTACAAAAAGGTGACGAAGTTGTTACCAGTGGTGGTATTGCGGGCAAGGTTACTAAAGTAACGGATGATTTCTTAGTGATTGAAGCATCAGATACCGTTGAGTTAAAAGTGCAAAAAAGCGCAGTAATTGCGGCATTGCCTAAAGGCACTTTAAAAGCGATTTAAGTATATCTGTGTGTCGGACAGTCATGTGCAAAGCTTCTACTGGAGTTGGTGTAGCAGGCTGTCCGTTTTGCGTTGTATTCGATTAGTTTTGGTTGATTTAAATCAGCCACATAAGCGGGCGGTGTCATGCTCAACAAGTATCCTTTGTGGAAGTATTTGCTGATTGTAGCAATCCTTGCCATCAGTTTTATTTACTCTGCACCTAACCTCTATCCGGATGATCCGGCAATTCAGATCACAGGTGCTAGTAGTGGATTGCAGGTCGATGAAGCCGATCTGGATCGAGCTACAGCAGCATTGAAAGCTGCTGGTATTGGTGTGAAAAGTGCAGCTCTAGAAAGTCGTGGTGGGTTGGTGCGCTTACTGCAGCGTGACGATCAGCTGTCAGCGAAAGACGTAGTGCGCAAAGCTTTAGGTGACGATTACGTGGTAGCGCTTAACTTGGCGGCAACTACGCCAAAATGGTTACGTGATCTCGGCGCGAGCCCGATGAAGTTGGGTCTGGACTTATCTGGCGGTGTGCATTTCTTGCTCGAAGTTGATATGGAAAAAGCCATTGCAGCGCGAGTGAAGGTGTATGACAGCGAAATAAAAAGTATTTTGCGTAAAGAGCGCATTCGTTACCGCAGCCTGCCAGGTATCGAAAATGGCTTTCAGCTTGGTTTTGACGATACTGCTACTTTAAATAAAGCTCGGGCTTTGATCCGTAAAGATTTTACTGATTTTGATATCACGACAACAGAGCGTAATGATAAACCAGTACTGCGCTTAACTTTGCTGGCGAGCAAAATTGCAGAAATTCGTGAGTATTCGATTAAACAGAACCTCACTACGGTACGTAACCGAGTAAATGAGTTGGGTGTTGCTGAACCGCTAGTCCAGCGCCAAGGTGCTAACCGCATTGTAGTTGAGCTGCCGGGTGTGCAAGACACAGCAGAGGCTAAGCGTATTCTTGGGAAAACAGCTAACCTTGAGTTTCGTTTAGCTGCAGCCCACGATGCGCCGCGCGCAACAACAGAGATGTATGAGTTCCGCGAAGAAGGGCGTCCGCCTGTAGCTTTGGAGCGCAGTGTGATCCTCACTGGTGATCAAGTGACTGATGCGCAGGCCAGCTACGATGAGAATGGTCGACCACAGGTGAATATCCGTTTGGATGGCCATGGTGGTGAGCTGATGAACCGTGCTACGCGTAATGATATCGGCCGCAGTATGGCGGTGATCTTTATTGAGCAGCGTCCAACTACACGCTATGTGCGTCAGTTGGTTGATGGTGTTGAAAAAGAAGTCCCGGTGCAGACTTTTGCGGAAGAAAAACGCGTGATCAGCTTGGCCACGATTCAGTCAGCGTTGGGCAGTCAGTTCCGCATTACTGGGCTTGATGGGCAGGGTGAGTCGTCAGAGTTGGCACTATTGCTGCGTGCTGGTGGCTTAGCTGCGCCAATGTATTTTGCCGAAGAGCGCACCATTGGCCCAAGCTTGGGTGCGGAAAACATTCAGTTGGGTGTTAAAGCAGCATTGTGGGGGTTCTTGTTTGTCGCGATCTTTATTGTCTTGATCTATAAGGCGTTTGGTCTGCTGGCTGTTGTTGCTCTGAGCCTTAACATGGTTAACCTGTTAGCAATGATGTCGTTATTGGGGGCTACTTTAACCTTGCCAGGTATCGCTGGTATCGTCTTGACGATGGGGATGGCGGTGGATGCTAACGTGCTGATTTTCTCGCGGATTCGTGAAGAAATCGCCAATGGTATGTCAGTACAGCGCGCCATTCATGAAGGTTTTGATAAAGCCTATTCGGCCATTGTTGACGGTAACTTAACAACCTTGTTGGTTGGCGCAATTCTTTTTGCAATGGGCACAGGCCCAATTAAAGGCTTTGCGGTAACCCTGTCGCTGGGCATTATCACCTCAATGTTCACTGCAATTATGGTGACACGTGCCATGGTTAACCTGATTTATGGTGGCCGTGACGTCAAGAAGCTGTGGATTTAAGGATATGGCGAACATGAAACGTGTAATTAACTTTATGGGTGTGCGCAAGCTTGCGATGACCCTTACTTTGCTCTTAACTGTGGCTTCCATAGCCTCCATAGCTATTAAAGGTATGAATTGGGGCTTGGACTTTACCGGTGGTACCCTGATCGAGCTCAATTATGAGCATGCAGCGGATTTAAATAAAATCCGTGATCAGTTGCACGATGGTGGCTATCCCGATGCTGTTGTACAAAGTTTTGGTGCCGTGAGTGATGTCTTGGTACGTATGCCGGGCGATGATCCGAATTTAGGTTCTCAGGTCGCGCAAGTGCTGCGTGAAGATGCGAGTAATCAAGTGACGATCAATCGTGTTGAGTTTGTTGGTCCAGCGGTTGGTGAGGAATTGCGCGATCAGGGTGGCCTCGGCATTTTGTTAGCTCTTGCTGGCATTATGGTGTACTTGGGATTCCGCTTCCAATGGAAGTTTGGTGTCGGTGCGATTGTCAGTTTGTTCCATGATGTGATTGTCACTTTGGGAGTGTTCTCTTTCTTCCAGCTGACTTTCGATTTAACTGTCCTAGCAGCTATTTTGGCGATTATTGGTTATTCATTGAATGACACCATTGTGGTGTTTGACCGTATTCGAGAGAACTTTCGGTTTTTACGCAATACGTCATTGATTGATAATATCAATATTTCCACCACGCAAACCTTGCTGCGAACCTTAGCGACTTCGATTTCAACATTGCTTGCGGTTGGTTCATTGCTGGTTTTTGGTGGCGATAACCTTTGGGGCTTTGCTTTGGCCCTGTTTATTGGTATTACCGCGGGTACATACTCTTCGGTGTATGTCTCCAGTGTCTTCCTCATATGGCTTAAGCTAACAGTGGAGGACTTAATCCCGCCAGTTGCGACTGAAGAGGTGGATGAAATGCCTTAGCTTGAGACTGCAGTCACAAAATTATCATGCTAACTCAAGCAAAAGCCGCATAAGTTGAACTTATGCGGCTTTTTTGTTGCCTAAGAGCCATACAAACAACTATTGCTTTGCTTAAGCTTAAGAGAGTTAGAATGAATAAGTCGATGTTGATAGGCAGTGTTTTGGGTGCAGTGGCGGTAACCGCAGGTGGTGCTTACGCCACTTACAGCCTTGTCGGTGGCCCAGATTATGCTGAAGTCGTTGCAGTTAAGGCTGTTAAAGAGACGATCAAAACACCTCGGCAAGAATGCCGTGATGTCACTGTGACTAAGCGCAAACCCATTAAAGATGACAACCGTATTGTTGGTAGCGCGGTTGGAGCTGTGGTGGGTGGTTTGCTGGGCAATCAAGTTGGCGGTGGTCGCGGCAAGAAAGTTGCGACTGTAGCCGGCGCTATCGGCGGTGGTTATGCGGGCAACAAAACCCAAGAGCACCTGCAGAACAATAATACCTACACAACCACTGAGCGTCGTTGTAATACGCAATACGATATCAGTGAGAAAATTGCCGGTTACGATGTCAGTTATGAGTTAGACGGTAAGGTGCGTACTGTGCGTATGGATGAGGATCCAGGCCGCCGTTTACAGTTAGATGATCAGGGGCGCGTAATCTTGTCGCAAGTGGTCAGTCAGTAAGTTTGTACTGGGGTTAGTCGATACCGATAAAGAAAGCGCCTAAGTTGGGCGCTTTTTTACGTTAAGAGGTTCGGGTTTACTTGAAGCTGCGGGGTACAAAAGGTTGGATTGTGGTCAAGACTGCTTTGAAACACTTGGGCCCACCGGCAACAATATGGCCGCTGTCTAAGTAGTCGTGTCCACCATTAAAGTCGCTGATTAAACCACCAGCTTCTTGAATGAGAAGTGCGCCTGCGGCCATGTCCCACTCGGATAGACCGTATTCCCAGAAAGCATCGTAACGGCCTGCAGCAACATAGGCTAAGTCTAGGCTGGCAGCTCCAGCACGACGAATGCCAATTGATTGCACAGCTAAGTCTTTAAACATCGACATATAGTTATCCATATGCTCGAGTTGGCCTTCGCGAAATGGAAAACCTGTTGCCAATAACGCGCTATCAAGGCTTTTGCGTTTGCTCACGCGCATACGGCGACCATTAAATGCCGCGCCACGACCACGGCTGGCGGTAAACTCTTCCTGGCGTACAGGGTCGATAACTACCGCATGCTCGATGCGGCCGCGGTATTTACAGGCGATGCTCACTGCAAAGTGCGGAACACCGCGAATAAAGTTAGTGGTGCCATCAAGCGGGTCGATGATCCACTCATAATCTGCGCCTTCACCTGTGCCGGCAATGCGGCCGCTTTCTTCGGCGTGGATACCGTGATCAGGGTGGGCTTTGAGGATAGCAGTAATAATTACTTGCTCAGCGGCGCGATCAATCTCGGTGACGTAATCTTTTGCGTCTTTCTCACCTATTGAGATCGTATCTAAGCGCTCAATGGAACGCATAATTAATTCACCCGCGCTACGCGCAGCGCGCAACGCAATATTCAGCATAGGCTGCATGAAAAGTCACCGGAGGTTGTTAAAGAAGAGCGGCAATTCTAACAGAAACTAAAAGGCATGTGTGCCCTTGCGGGGTTCTTTTTCATGGCGAGATTGCGGAGGCTTCGGTAAGCTTGTCTCCTGTGTATTAATAACCCATATTGGTTTGAACGGTGGAGAGCCCAGTGCTGGAAAAAATTCGCGTGGTTTTGGTCAATACCAGTCACCCAGGAAACATTGGTGGTGCTGCCCGAGCGATGAAAAATATGGGGCTTAAGTCCTTGGTGTTAGTGGATCCAAAAAAATACCCGCACCAAGATGCTAACTCCCGCGCTGCAGGCGCTGATGATATTTTAGAGAATGCGCAGGTGGTCGCTACGTTAGAGGAGGCCCTGGCTGGTTGCAGTGTGGTGCTGGGAACCAGTGCCCGTGATCGGCGTATTCCTTGGCCGTTACTTGATCCGCGCGAGGCGGCAGATAGATGTCTGCATACGTGGCAGGCTGATCACACCGCTGAAATTGCTTTAGTGTTTGGCCGTGAGTATGCGGGCTTGACCAACGCTGAGCTGCAGCGTTGCCAGTACCATATTCATATTCCTGCTGACCCAGAGTTTAGCTCTTTAAATTTAGCGACTGCTGTGCAAGTGCTAACTTATGAGGCGCGTATGGCTTGGCTCAAATATACAGAGCAGCCAACTCATATGCCTGAAATTGAAGCCACTGGCATGCTGGGCACGGCGCCGGCCACCCATGAATCATTGGAATTGTTTTATCAGCACTTACAGCAAACGTTAATTGAGATTGATTTTCTTGACCCGGCTAAGCCAAGGCATTTAATGGCACGCTTGCGGCGCATTTTTGGGCGCAGTCAATTGAAAAAATCTGAGGTGAATATTTTACGTGGGATTTTGACCGAGACTCAAAAAGCTGCACGTGGTGAAATTATACAGCGTCGAGGTGAGCATGTTTAAAGGTATTCGTGAAGATATTCAAAGTGTATTTCACCGAGATCCAGCAGCACGTAATGCCTTTGAGATCATAACGTGCTATCCGGGCTTGCATGCGGTCTGGTTGCATCGTTTGGCTCATGGTTTGTGGGTGCGCAACTGGAAGTGGTTGGCGCGTATGGTGTCAAATCTGGGGCGCTGGCTGACAGGTATCGAGATCCATCCGGGCGCTAAAATTGGCCGCCGTTTTTTTATTGATCATGGTTTGGGCATTGTCATCGGGGAAACTGCTGAGATAGGTGATGATGTCACTTTGTATCAAGGGGTTACTCTAGGTGGAACCAGTTGGAATAAGGGTAAGCGCCATCCGACTTTAGAAGATGGTGTGGTGGTTGGTGCCGGTGCTAAAGTGTTGGGCCCGTTTACTGTGGGTGCTGGCGCTAAAATTGGTTCTAACGCAGTGGTGACTAAAGCCGTGCCGGCGGGAGCCACGGCAGTGGGTATTCCTGGGCGTATTATTGTTAAGGCAACGGATGAGCAAGAGGCTAAGCGTCGAGCAATTGCTGAGCGTTTTGGTTTTGATGCTTATGGCATGAGTGAGGATATGCCTGACCCAGTCGCACGCTCCATTGGGCAGATTCTTGATCATTTGGAAGCTGTTGAGGAGCGGCTGGAGGGGATGTGTGAGGCCATGCATCAGTTGGGCAGTGATTATCAAGGCAAAAAACTACCAGAGTTGCCTGGGATGGCTTTCCCGTGTTCAGAGCAGGCTGATGAAGCAAGTGCTTCTGGTTCAGAAGATGAGCAGGCTGAGAAGTAGGCAGGTAAGACTGCTGTGACTGTCAATGCATTTAGGCGGGTAATAGCAGCCCGCTTAAACCTAAGTGTTTTAATCGGGATTAATACTTGACCTATTTACTGGGTTATTGCATAATTGGTAACAATATTGACATGCAGTGGTATTTATTTTATGCGACTGACAACGAAAGGCCGCTATGCCGTTACCGCAATGCTTGATTTGGCATTGAATGCACAAGAGGGTCCTGTACCCTTGGCGGATATATCTGAGAGGCAGGGGATTTCCTTGTCTTATCTTGAGCAGCTTTTTGCTAAGTTGCGCCGCTGCGCTTTGGTAACGAGTGTGCGTGGACCTGGTGGTGGTTATCAGTTGGCGCATCAGTGCTCTGATATTCAAATTGTGCAAATTATAGATGCGGTTGATGAGTCTGTAGATGCAACTCGCTGTCAGGGTTTGGGAGACTGCCAGAGTGGCGATGAGTGTTTAACTCACCGCTTATGGTGTGACTTAAGTAAACAGATACACAACTTTTTAAGTGGTATTAGCTTGGCGGATCTGGTTGCGCGCCAAGATATTCAAACTGTTGCACAGCGTCAGAGTCAGCGCGTAGCAAATAAAATTCATGCGTCCTCTGTTTGAGTAAGGCGCAGACCGTTAGGAGATTTACATGAAACTGCCAATTTATTTGGATTATTCAGCGACAACGCCAGTGGATCCGCGCGTAGCGGAGCAAATGATGGAGTGCCTTACACTAGAAGGTAACTTTGGTAACGCCGCGTCGCGTTCCCACGTTTATGGCTGGCGTGCAGAGGAAGCAATTGAAAATGCCCGACGTCAGGTTGCTGAGTTGATTAACGCTGATCCGCGTGAAATTGTTTGGACTTCAGGCGCAACAGAGTCGGACAACCTTGCTATTAAAGGCGTCGCGCATTTTTATAAGAGTCGCGGCAAACACATCATTACCTCTAAGTTAGAGCATAAAGCCGTACTGGATACCGCGCGTCAGCTAGAGCGTGAAGGCTATGAGGTGACCTATTTAGATCCTACCGA
>JAAYTE010000021.1 GCA_012518175.1 Gammaproteobacteria bacterium
AACCTTTCGATGCACCCTCGCCGCCCCATACTTCGGCGCAAACACGGGTCAGTGCAGCTGTCAGTGTGGTTTTACCATGGTCAACGTGACCAATAGTACCAACGTTCAGGTGCGGTTTATTACGTTCAAATTTTTCCTTAGCCATTGCTACCACCCTCTGATTAAGCGCACTTATTTTTATAAGCACATACAAGAAAGGCAGATATATACATATCTGCCTTTATTATCACTATGGAGCTCATGAGCGGAGTCGAACCGCTGACCTCACCCTTACCAAGGGTGTGCTCTACCAACTGAGCTACATGAGCAAATCACTGCAAAGGCAAACTGGAGCGGGTAGCGGGAATCGAACCCACATCATCAGCTTGGAAGGCTGAGGTTTTACCACTAAACTATACCCGCATTGCATTTGCTAAAAATTTGGTGGAGGGAGAAGGATTCGAACCTTCGAAGCTCGCGCGTCAGATTTACAGTCTGATCCCTTTAACCACTCGGGAACCCCTCCGTTAGCGAGGCGATATAATGACCCAATACCCGCCTAGTGTCAAGCCTGTTTAACACTTTCTTTATAATATCTTACTTATTTAGCTATTTACTTGCCGATTTTGTCACTTGGCATAAGCAAATGCTTTAAATCAGAGAAATCCTGCATTAGCAGCTGAAGAATATTCTGATCAATCAAGCGTCGAGCAGAGTTATCAATCGCAACCCAATACAAGCGTTGCGATCTTTCCACAGCCCTGATCAAAGGTGCATAACCAGCCGCACTTAATCGCTCTGCAACACCCTGCGCAGAATCTTCACGGGAAAACATACCCAGTGAAATGCCGTTGGCCAAATCACCCTGCGTAATCAAGTAACCGTCTATTTTGCGTGCCTGCAACTCTTTCAGCTGCCGCACAGATGCCTGCCTAGATGCCAAGGGCTCAAGATACACCCAGTACTCAACATCCACCTGACTATCTAGAGCAGTTAATTGCGAATTAATATCTAAACTTAAAAGCCTTTGCTGAAGCTTCTCTGCAGTTTTTTCATCACTAAAACCCCCAAGCAACATAATCTCCATTTGCGCGCTCGACTTATTTACTGTCGACTGCCGCCTAGTATCACCTACACTCTCGCCCAGCAGCTTGACCTGATCCAACTCAAGCTGGCTGGTATTATTTAATGCCGGCGCCAACTCAGCAGCACCATCAAAATCTTGCTGAGCCCACACAAAATAAAGCGCATTAATTATTACCAAACCTAAAAATAACCAACGCATTATTTCATTTCCTCTTCGCGATAAGGACAGGCAATCGCCAACCCGATAAAAACCAAATCCTCATCAACAATAGCATCATCAAAAAAAGAGCGAACCAGCGCGCTATCACCACCTGTACAGATCACAGAAAATGAATCACCGAGCCTCGCCCGAGCGACATTCAACTGTTCTCTAATAAAACCTACAAACATGGAGCGTACACCTTCTGCTACGGCAGTCTCAGTAGAGACTCCAACCTGCTGATTATCCACAGCTTTAGGCTCAGTAACATCTCTCATTAACTGCGTGCCAGTTTTTAGCATTGAACTTAACAATTGTAATCCAGGCGCAATATTCCCACCTAAGTGCCGACCACTCTGCGTAACAAAGTCCACAGTAATAGCCGTACCACAATCGATGACAACACTCGCACCTTTTGTTTGTTGGTAGCTAGCAACAATAGCCAGCCAGCGATCAACACCCAGTTTTTCAGGCTGCATATAACCACTGATAACACCAGCCAACTGCTTAAATGCCCGCGCATACACAGTATTTAAACCAAACCCGTCCTTTATTACAGCACTCAATTGCGCATTATCAGCACAACCACGCACTGAACAGACACGACAAAAGACAAATCTGTAATACCCCTTAGCGTGCAAGGCTGGTAACAACCCAAGAATTTGTAAAACCGCGCCGCGATCAATACAGGCCAAAGTCACCGAGTCCAATACTCGCCACTTAAGCCGCGTATTACCAAAATCAACTTCAAGTATCATTTTGCAACCTAAGACTGATCTCGCCGCCTAAAAAACTCTGCTCCTTACCTTCTACCGATAAGCGCAATTCTCCTTTCTCACCAACCCCTACAACTTTACCGTGCACCTCATCATTGCCAGTCCTCAGCACAACATTACGCCCCTGCCAAGCATGCACAGAGAGCCATTCAGCTCGCATACTGGCAAAACCATAGATTTTCTGACGATACAGATAGCTATCCAACTCCTCCAGTAGCACCTTTGCTACGGCCTCTCGATCAAATGTTTTGCCAAGCTCCTTAGCTAAGGACGTCCACTCCTGATCAATATCTGTTAATGAATCAAACATATTGATATTCATGCCAATACCTATTACGACATGGCAAAGTTCAACAGGATCACCAACCAACTCTAGCAATACACCAGCAACTTTACGGCCGTTAATCAGTATGTCATTCGGCCACTTTAACTCTGCCTCAATCCCACTGGTACGCTTTATAGCTTTTAGCACTGCAAGGCCAACAACCAAGCTCAATCCATCGATTTGATTAAGCCCCCGAGTTACAGGCCACACAAAAGACAAATAAATATTTTTAGCAAATGGGCTCACCCACTCACGACCTCTACGGCCCTTCCCAACTGTTTGGTGCTCTGCAAATACAGCCAGTGGAGCAGCCTGTTTAGATAGCAACTCTTTTGCCTGGTCGTTAGTTGAACCAATTGAGCCATAGACAAACACTGGCAAGCTTGGAAATGAAGCCTGAATAAAGTCCTTACTCATTAACTGCAATGGCTGCTCTAAGCGATAGCCTTTGCCGGGTACACTTTGCACGGTAATATCAAGCTCAGTAATAATTCGCTGAATCCGCTTCCAAATAGCTGCACGGCTAATATTTAATTTATCGCCTAAGCTGCTACCAGAGTGAAAGCCACCGTCAGCTAACAATGCCAACAAATCAAACATAATATCTAACGCCTACTTATTTATATCCACTATTATGTTTTAATTTAAACACACAGTCTCGACTAATGTTCGGGTTATCCATCAGATAAGATATAAACCAACCAGCACTCACCGATAGCTTTACTTCCAAGCCTCACTGTAAATAGCAAAACACCGTAGCAACGCATAATTTTACCCGCTAATTTATTGCCTAGCACTGCAAAAATAGCCTGCGTCAACCGATCTGATTAAGCTCTTATAGCAGGAAGGATTTTGACGGTCACAAGAGATTAGCCAGCGCGAAATCTTGAA
>JAAYTE010000166.1 GCA_012518175.1 Gammaproteobacteria bacterium
CCTTCTTTTTTTGCAGCCAGCCCCTGTCCGCGGTGTAACAACACATGGCCATAAAAGGCCCGCGCCGCCATATCATCGTAGCTGCACATGCGAGAAAAACGCTCTTGCATCCACTGCCAAATACGTTGATTTTCAACCGCCCAGCGCTGATTAAACAGCCGGCGCGCAATGGCATAGCCAATCTGCGCTCGTGATTTTGCAAAAAGCATGCTTACACCTCTGGATAGTTAAATGAATAGACTTGCGCCAGTTCCGCAGCCAACCAAGCGGCAACCGCATCTTCATCAATGCCGCCGACAAAGCGCCCGAGCTGCTGCACACACTGAATAAAACCCAATTGCGGGTGAGCAGGACGTGCTTGACTGACAACCAAGGCACTGCGCAATGGCCAGCCGTGCTGATGATCAGCACGGGCCAACTGCTCTAAGGCCAAAGCCAAGCGCCGCACACTGGGCACTGGCAACTGTAGCTGCTCAATCACTTGCCGGTAAGTGAGCACCGTCCGCTGTTGTTGAGCAGCAGCCAGCAGCTTGAGTAACCCCGCCTGCTGCTGCGCACTAAGCGCCAAAGCATCACTCATCTTGCCAGCCTGAAACCTTTAAAGCCCGTGCCAAGGTACGCTTTAAGACATCACTGACTTCGCGCTCACCGCTTTCAATCATCTGCAAGTAATGCGCACTGATTCCAGCTTCCCGGGCAACATCTTCCAGGGCTAAACCTGCTTGCTCACGCAAGGCTTTCAATTCACGCAAACTGGCTAAAGGCTGCTCTTTAACGCTGCTTGGCTGATCTCGTCCGGCGTCCTTTAACAGTTGCATGTACTGTTCCCAAGGCAGCACTGCATATTCAGGTTTTCCATCGCGGGCTATTACTTGTACATTCATCTCAGCATCCAAATAAATTAAAATATAACTTATACTACGCCACAGCCGAGTAAAAAACAGGCAGGGGTAAACCTCAGGCTAGGCAGCCAGCAGCAGACTTAGCCGCTGGCCTAGTACGCTAGCAAACACTGCCATGCATTACTCCAGCACAAATAAAAACGCCCCGTTAATTAACAGGGCGTTTGCATAAGCGCGATCGACTTACTCTTCGATAACTTCAACCGGCTCACTGGCTTCCACATCAACGACTTCTGCATCATCGTTGCCGGCGATATCTAACAACTCAACTTCAAATACTAAAGTGGAATTTGCTGGGATCGCAGGTGTTGGACTTTGCGCGCCATAGGCTAATTCGCTGGGAATATAGAACTTATATTTCTCACCAACGTTCATCAGTTGTAAGCCTTCAACCCAGCCTGGAATCACTCCGCCGACTGGAAACTCAACTGATTCACCGCGCTCAATGGAGCTATCAAACACCGAGCCATCGGTTAAAGTACCCTCGTAATGCACGCTAACAACATCACTCACTTTAGGCTTGGCGCCATCGGCTTTAGTAATGATTTCATACTGCAAACCTGAATCTGTAGTTACAACTCCATCACGCTTAGCATTTTCGGCTAAGAATGCCGCACCCGCTTGTGCAACTTCATCATTGAGTGCTGCCATGCGTTCTTGCGCACGGGCTTGTAAAAAGCCGAAAGCTTCCATTAACTCATCATCGCTCAAGCGCTGCTCTTTATTTGCTAAGGCATCTTCAATCCCTAAAGCAACAGCTTGTGAGTCAAGATCATCCATGCCTTCTTGGCTCAGGTTTTTACCCATGCTGAGACCAATGCCGTAAGAGGCTTTTTGTGCCGGCGTTTTCAGGTCAGAACTGACTGCAGCTTGGTTATCACAGCCAGCCAATACGAGAGTGAGCACTGCAACCGAAGCTGCTAAACGATGTAACTTCATTATAATGTCCTTGTCTGATGCCTGACGGCTTTTTGTGTACACAGGCCCTGATGTTAACAGTCGACCCTAGCCACTGGCTACCGCCTTAAGAAGGTAAAACTGCAGATTAGTTCAATACTTAAGAACTCTTTTCACCGTTCAATCACTCAACCACAGCTAACCGCAACAAGCTGCAGTCACAATGCACTGCAGCAGCCGCAATAGGCAGGCACAGCTGTCGATTAATCAGCTATTTGCCCCGATTGTTTACGCTCGGAGGGGCGCCGTGCACCAGCAACTAATTTATCCAGCGCCCGTGCGGCAGCCACTAAACCAAAACTAGCCGTTACCGTCATCGCTGCGCCAAAACCTCCGGCACAATCCAAGCGCACGCCCTCACCGACAAAACCCTTGCTCTGGCAAACACTGCCGTCAGGCTTTGGGTAACGCAGCTGCTCGGTAGAAAACACACAGGGCACACTATAGTGGCGACCTGGGGTGCGGGAAAAGCCATACTCACTGCGTAACAATGAACGCACTCGCGCCGCTAACGGGTCATTGAAGGTTTTATTCAAATCACCCACCCGTATTTGTGTGGGATCAATTTGTCCACCGGCACCACCGGTAGTCACTATCTGAATTTTGCGGCGCTTGCACCAAGCAATTAGAGCGGCCTTGGCTTGTACGCTATCAATGCAGTCCACAACAAAATCAAGCTCTTGAGTTATGTACTGGGCCATGGTGTCTTGACTGACAAAATCCGCCACCGCATGCACGACACACCCTGGGTTGATCGCCTGCAGGCGCTGAGCCATCACATCCACTTTCGCCAGCCCTACGGTCTCAGTTAGAGTATGCGCCTGACGATTGGTATTGGTAACGCACACATCATCTAAATCAAATAAGGATATTTCGCCAACACCGGAGCGCACTAATGCCTCAGCCGCCCACGAGCCAACACCGCCAATCCCCACCACAGCCACATGGGCTTGCGCTAAGCGTTGCAAAGCATCCACACCATAGAGGCGTGCTATGCCGCCAAAACGTAAATCGTCCATCCCACAACCTCGGTAAAATCGCTGCGACATTCTAGCAGCAATCACCATCACGCTTACAAAACAGCGCTGATTTCACTACACTGTACGCAGTCTTTTACTGTGTTGATGGCCAGCGCCCAGCACTCAAGCGTGCGGTTCGCTGCATATTTAACGACAACCTGTATTTAATTCTAAGGTCCGGTGACTGGCATGCTTATTTGCCCCATCTGCCAATCGGCACTGAGCGCGCACGAAAACAGCTTGCGCTGCAGTAATCAGCACAATTTCGACCGTGCCCGCCAAGGCTATATCAACGTATTACCGGTACAACATAAAAAAAGCCGTGCCCCTGGTGACAATCAGGCCATGGTACAAGCACGCCGTGACTTTCTCTCTGCTGGCCATTACGCGCCTCTAGCAGAGCGCTTTGCTCAGCTCATGCAAGAGCGCCAACCCCAGCATTGGCTCGATATCGGCTGCGGTGAAGGTTATTACAGCGCGCACATTGCTCGCGCCTTACCCGAAAGCCAAGGTTACGCTTTAGATATTTCCCGCGAAGCAGTGAAGCACGCCTGTAAACGTAATGCGCAAACCACTTGGCTGGTTGCCAGTATGGCGCGCCTGCCTTTAGCTACAGCCAGCTGCCAAGCCATTGCCAGTATTTTTAGCCCCATTGACTGGCAAGAAGCGCTGCGGGTATTAGCGCCAGGCGGTGCTGTGCTGCGCATGGGCCCTTGCAGTGATCATCTGCAGGAACTGCGCGAACAACTCTATGACGATGTACGCAGCTACGATGACAGCAAACATTTACAACTGCTGCCTCAAGGCCTGCAGCCTATCCACAGTGAAACCTTACGCTTCACCCTGACTTTAGATGATGCACAAGCACGCAGCGATTTATTAGCCATGACCCCACACGGTTGGCGCGCTAACTCGGCGCGACGGGAAGCAGTGATTAACAATACGCTGACCACTACCGTCGCTATTCGCTATGACTGGATTGAAAAAACGGAAACCTAACTATGCGCCAACCCGACATTGAAATTTACCTCAAAGATGCAGACCGTGCAGCAATCGGTGCTTGGCTCACGGCCGCCCTCAATGCCCCCTGCGCTTGGCAACAAAAAGGTCGCGTATGGCGCTGTAATTGCGCCAATATTCCGGTGGTTTTATTTGAAAAAGCCGTGGGCGCTTGGCACAGCTTACTACTGGAAAGTGCCGATACCCCCTGGGCTAACGATGCACAGTGCGCACAAGCTGCCGCTGCTTATCTGCAAGTCAATGTGCGCTGCGCCCCCGGCAGCTGGCAAGAAGCCGATGGTGTAAACGATGCTGACAACTGGTTGCAAGCCAAAGCTGACGGACAACTTGAAACCATCACCTGGCATACCGCTTAAGCAGCAACGGCTTTGAGTCAGTCAACAGAATAGGAAGTTTTTATGCGTTGGAAAAAAGCACGGCGCAGTGACAACGTTGTAGATCAGCGCGGCAGCAGGCGGCAAGTCGGCGGTAAAGGCCTCAGCCTAGCAGCAGTTGCGCTGATTATAGTTGTCGGCCTGATTAGCGGCCAAGATCCCCTGCAAATTGTCAGCAATATTGCCGGACAAGCGATCCAACAAGGCGGCATTAATACCGGTGCTCATAACAGCAAGCAACCCTCTGCAGTCCAACAGGATGCGCAGACTGAGTTTGTGCGCGCTATTTTAGGTGATACCGAAGATACTTGGCGCAGTTTATTCAAACAGGCTGGTAAACACTATGCCGACCCTACCCTAATTTTATTTAGCGGCAGTGTCCGCTCCGCTTGCGGTTTTGCTGACGCTGCAGTGGGGCCATTTTACTGTCCGGCAGATCAGCAAGTGTATCTCGACTTATCCTTTTTTAAAGAAATGGAGCAACGCTTTGCCGCCACTGGCGAATTTGCCCAAGCATATGTGATTGCCCATGAAGTAGGTCATCATGTGCAAACTCTACTGGGTGTTTCAGCTAAAGTGCATGCTGCCCGTCAACGCGGGGAGTCAGTCAAAGGACACAACGGTTTACTGGTCCGCCAAGAATTACAAGCAGACTGTTTTGCCGGGGTCTGGGCCCACCATGCACAACAGCGGCACGCTTGGTTAGAACCCGGCGATTTAGCTGATGCTCTCAACGCTGCGCAAGCCATTGGCGATGACCGCCTGCAAAAGCAAGCGCACGGCCATGTTGTGCCTGACTCTTTTACCCACGGTACTTCCGCACAACGTGAGCGCTGGTTTAGCCAAGGCTATAAAACAGGTAATGTTAGCCAATGCGATACTTTTACTGCACAACGGCTGTGATAGATTTTTGAAAACGCTTAATCAACACTGTTTGGAGATTGTATGCTGATAACACGTTACGCAGTATTTGCTGCGGCCATTGTAGGCAGCCTGATCACATTGCTACTGGCATTGAGCAACCCTTGGTGGCTGCTGCTCAGTGTGATTTTCATTGCCTTAACTGTAGTCGGTATCATTGATGTGCGGCAAAACCATTCTACTTTGCGCCGTAACTACCCCATTGCGGTGCACATTCGCTATACCTTTGAAACCTTGCGCCCCATGCTGCGCCAATACATTGTCGAAGCCGATGATGACGAAGTACCTTTTTCCCATGACCAACGCACTTTAGTCTATCAGCGCTCTAAATCTGAACTAGAAACCCGCGCCTTTGGTACCGAGCAGAATGTGTATGGCACCCGCTACGAGTGGATCAACCACTCGATTACGCCCACAAAAGTCACTGCATCTGATTTTCGAGTCAACATTGGTGGCCCCGACTGCAAACAGCCTTACTCAGCCAGTATCTTTAACATCTCTGCCATGAGCTTTGGCTCACTGTCGCCCAATGCTATTCGCGCCTTAAATAAAGGCGCGCGCCTTGGGCAGTTTTATCATGATACAGGGGAAGGCTCGATTTCCAGTTACCACCGCGAACACGGTGGCGATATGGTCTGGGAGTTAGGTTCAGGCTACTTTGGTGCACGCAATGATGACGGCACCTTTAGCCCAGAGCGCTTTACTGAACGCGCCACCCTTGCGCAAGTTAAAATGATTGAACTTAAACTGTCCCAAGGGGCTAAACCTGGGCATGGCGGCATGCTCCCCGGTGCTAAAGTAAACGCTGAAATTGCCCGCACCCGCGGTGTCCCTGAAGGCCAAGATTGTATCTCGCCGGCATCGCACTCAGCCTTTTCCACCCCGGAAGAACTGCTGCAGTTTATTGCGCAATTACGTGATCTTTCTGGTGGCAAGCCAACCGGCTTTAAATTAGCCATTGGTCACCCATGGGAGTGGTTTGCCATTGCTAAAGCCATGCTCAGCACTGGCATTACCCCAGACTTTATTGTTGTCGATGGCGCTGAAGGCGGTACCGGTGCTGCGCCACTGGAGTTTGCCGATCACATTGGCACACCCATGCGCGAAGGCCTAATGCTGGTACATAACACCTTAGTTGGGCTTAATTTACGCGATAAAATAAAAATTGGCGCTGCTGGTAAAATCATTACTGCTTTTGATATTGCCCGCACTCTAGCGCTTGGTGCGGACTGGTGTAACTCTGCGCGCGGCTTTATGTTCTCTTTAGGCTGCATCCAGTCTCAAGTTTGCCATACTGACCGCTGCCCAACGGGTATTGCCACCCAAGACCCAAAACGCTGGGAAGGTTTAGACGTTCCAGATAAAGCCACTCGGGTGCATAACTTCCATACCCGCACCGTGGCCACATTGCGTGAGCTTATTGAAGCGGCTGGCTTACAGCACCCCAATGACTTAGGGCCTGAGCATATTATCCGTCGCGTCTCGCCGACGCTGGTGCGCTCTCTCTCTACCCTGCACCCTTATTTAGCGCCAGGCGACTTACTCAACCCAGTGACCTTACCTGAGCACGTGGTGTTCCAACGTTTTTGGCCAGGCGCCCGTGCCGATAGTTTCGCTTTTGAGAAGCCCTAGAAAGCTTGATTTACCCCAGAATGCACAACGGCCTATATAACATAGGCCGTTGTGCATTCACTGAGCTAAATACTTACTTAGCTTGATAAATAATACCGGGACTGCACTGCACCATACTGTACAACTCTGGCAAGCCATTGAGTGCTTCCGAGGCGCCTAAAAACAAATAGCCGCCGGGTTTTAGCGTGGCGTGGATGCGAGTCAAAATATCTTTTTTGGCTTCTGCGGAAAAGTAAATCAAGACATTTCGGCAGAAAACCACATCAAATTTACCCAACCCAGCGTAACTGTCGAGTAAATTTAAGGCGCGAAACTCCACACGGTTTTTAATCGCCGGTTTCACCGCCCAATGACCACTTGCGGTCTTATCAAAATACAGTTGCAAACGCTCAGCGGATAAACCACGGGCTATGGACAAACTGTCATATTCGGCAATTTTACAGGCCTGCAACATGCTGGGAGACAGATCGGTGGCAACAATTTGCGCACTGACTTTTTTGCCCAAATTAGCACGTTCATATTCATCCAAGGTCATTGCCAATGAATAAGGCTCTTGACCCGACGAACAGGCAGCGGACCATATACGCAAACGTTGATGAGGTTGTTTTTCCAGCAACTCAGGCAGCACTTTATTAAGCATCACGGTAAAAGGATAGGTGTCCCGAAACCATAGCGTTTCATTGGTGGTCATGGCATCCACCACTTGCTCTTGCAAAGCGCCACGCGGCTGCGCTTGGATGCGCGCCATCAATTCAGTGAGAGATTTAATGCCGTGTTCATCCTGCAACCTTCTTAAGCGACTGGTTACCAAGTACTGTTTATTGTCACCTAAAACAATGCCAGACTTGTCCTCCAGAAACTGTCTAAAAACATTAAACTCAGATTGTGAGACCGTCACATTCACCGCCTTGTATAAAAATAGCGCATCAAAATATATTTAAAGATCGCACCTAAGATAGCGCAACTATAACGCATCAACTGCTTTTATGCGCTCCACAACGCGCTCAACCAAATCATCTGGACGAAACTTAGCTAAAAAATCATCGGCTCCTACTTTTTCCACCATGGCTTTATTAAAGACACCCGACAACGAGGTGTGCAATAAAATATGCAAATCAGCCAACTGAGGATTATTGCGTATTTCAGCCGTTAGGGTGTAGCCGTCCATTTCTGGCATTTCAATATCAGAAATCATCATAATAAATTCATCTGCAGGTTTTTTGCCAGACTCCAATATGGCATGCAAATACTCATACGCTGCGCGACCATCATTTAATGCGACAACCTCAACTCCCACCGCCTGTAAACAACGCAACACCTGTTTGCGCGCAACGCTGGAGTCATCAACAATCAGTATCTTCTTACTCAAAGCACTGATGCGTACCCGCTCAGTTAACAGCTCGGTGGATATTTCCTCAGAAGAGGGTGACACCTCGGCGAGCACTTTCTCCACATCAATGACTTCAATCAGTTGATCATCTAAACGCGTCACTGCAGTTAAATAGTGATCCCGCCCTGTGCCCTGCGGTGGCGGATGAATCTCTTCCCAGTTTAAGTTCACTATGCGCTCAACCGCGCTGACTAAGAACCCCTGCTCTTTCATATTGTATTCAGTGATGATGACAAAACCAGCAGTGCCGCGGCTTAGCTTTTTCCCAGCAGTGGCTAGAGCCAGGTCGATTACCGGAATCGTTCGTCCACGCACACTGGCCACTCCACACACCACCGGATCAGACTGCGGCAATACCGTTAAGTTGGGGCACTGCAGCACTTCTCGAACTTTAAACACATTAATGCCGTACAACTGCTCACCATTAAGGCGAAACAACAACAGCTCTAAACGATTTTGTCCCACCAACTGTGTTCGCTGGTTTACCGAATCCATTACACTGGCCATAGTCAGGCTCCTAACAATACATTTATTTCTTGCCTGTACGCTTTACAATAAAACTGGGCACATTTATTGCTACTATTATTATATGCAAATACTTAAGACGTTTTTCTGGCACAGCATTAAAAATACCCGCTTTTTTAGTAAAGCAGCCTGTCTGTGCTTACTCATTTTTTTCGCCACTGGAGCCTTTGCGCAAAGCATTCAAGAACAAATTATCGGCACCAGCCAAGCTTTTCTTGAGCAGATAACCGCAGAGTACCTCGCCGACAATACAATCACTGGCCGCCATAGGGTAAAAATCGGTCGCCTTGACTCACGCTTACGCTTACCTGTCTGCGCAATCCCTTTGCAGGTCAGCCTAGAAAGCCCAGCTCAACCCATTGGCCGCGTGACCCTGCGTGTGCGCTGCGACAGCAATGCACCCTGGACTATTTTTGTCCCCGGCCAAGTTGACCTGTACCGTGAGGTTGCAGTTTCATTGCGCTCACTGGCACGCAACAGTGTGGTGCAAGCTGCTGATGTACAGCTCGCTGAACGTGATGTTAGCAGCCTCAGACAAGGCTACATACTTAATCTTGAAAATGTTATTGGACAAAAGCTGACCCGCCCCATTCAGCCCAATCAGGTTATTTCTGCCAACTTTTTAAAAGCCGCTGCCGCTGTTAATAAAGGCGATGCAGTAGTGATCAGCGCCCGTGGCAGCTCAATGTTTGTACGCATGCCCGGCATTGCCCTGGAAGAAGGTGCGATTGGACAACAAATTAAAGTACGTAACGCACGCTCACAACGCACTGTACATGCTCGTGTCACAGCCCCTGGTCAGGTTGAGGTGGCAATGTGAGGCGCTCTGCAGTAAAGTATTTTACCGATAAAATCACTCTCGGTTTTAAAATTACCCGCGCGAACAGCGCAGCCGCTGCTCCATGTTAAATTAGCGCTAAAGTTATCTAAACAGCAGCCGATCATATGGCAAGCGTTCCAATACCGTATTTGAGGTGTAACACCATGGCTATCGACTTTAACCGCACAAATAACAATGCAGCACTGAACAAACCGGCAACGCAAGGTTTGCAGCACAGCTCTGCGCAAGTTAAAAAAACAGACTCTGCAACAGTTGCTCAACCAGAACAAACCAGCAAAACGCAAGTGTCTGGCGAATCTGTACAGCTGAGCCAAAATGCTCGCCAACTGCAAAGCGTTTCGGAGAAAATCGCTAATTTACCCAGCGTTAACTCTGAAAAAGTAGCACAGCTAAAGCAAGCCATTGCCGATGGCAGCTACCAAATAGACAACGAGCGTGTCGCCAGCAAAATGCTCGGTTTAGAAGCACAACTGTAAGTGCTCGCAACCACTCTTTAAACGGTAGACGAACGCCACTATGACAGACCAGCGCATACTTGAACTCTTGCTCGCCGACATTGAGACGGCACAACAACTCTCCGACATCCTTGAACAAGAGTTTGCAGCATTAAGCGAGCGCGAACTGGAGACACTGCAAAAACTCTTAGCAGAAAAACAGCCCGCTTTACGCTTACTGGAGCAGCACAGCACTGAGCGCAGCCAACTGCTCAAGCAGAGCAACCTTAGCGCGGACCAGCAGGGTTTAAACACTCTTGCTGCGCAATCGCCACTGGGCCAGCAATTACAAGACAGCAGCGCCCAACTCAACACTCTGATTGAGGCCTGCCAAGCAGCCAACTTGCGCAATGGTCGTTTAATTCGCAGCAATCAAAGCAGCGTCAATAGCATGCTGGATATTATCCGCGGCGCCGACGCACCAGCGCTTTACGACAAAACTGGTAATGCTGCATACGGCAATAAACAGCGACCCTTTAGCCAAGCCTAAACATTAAAACAGTCCCGACAAATGGCAATTGCTGCTATAATTGGCTATTAAAATATATTTAAAATAGCTGAGTAACGATAAGGGGTAACACCGACAGTGTCTGACTTGTTCTCTGAAGGCAAGGCTTCGCAGCCGCCCCAACACCTCACCTCCCCCATAGAAATAAACAGCCATCTACGCGCCATCATGCAGGCTAGAGACCCGCTGGAAATACGCTTCGCAGATCGCCAGCAAGTTTTCCAAAGCTATATCGTGGCCGTTGATCGTGACAACAACCGCATTGCTTTCGACGAACTGATCCCTAACGATGGCGAGCGCCACCTTTTAAGCGGCGAAACATTCAGTGTCGTAACCCACCGTGACGGCGTACGCATCGCTTGGTCACACAGCCAATTAGCCTTAGCCGACACCCTTGATGGTGCACCTTGCTACTGGCTAAGCCTGCCGCAAGATATCAGCTACCACCAACGCCGCAATGCTTTCCGCGCCG
>JAAYTE010000167.1 GCA_012518175.1 Gammaproteobacteria bacterium
GCCAGCTTAGTGGTACAAAAGCTAAATAACCAATCGCCATTACTGAGCAAACAGTTAAATACACCTTTACTGCGGTATTCTTGGCAAGCAGCCACAATCACCGGCAAAAACTGCTCAATACAACATTGCTGCGTACAAGCCGCCCGCAAACGGTTTAACAAATCACAAAACGCCGCTTCACTGTCAGTGTCACCAACCGGCTGGTACATTCCAGCCCTTGGGGAAAAATCAGCCAGCTGACCATTGTGCGCAAAACACCAATTGCGCCCCCACATTTCACGCATAAACGGATGGGTATTGGCCAAACTCACAGCCCCCACATTGGCTTGGCGAATATGGCCAATCACCGTTTCGCTTTTAATAGGGTAGCGCTGCACCAAACGAGCAATTTCCGAATCAGCGCTGGCTTTAGGGTCTTGAAATAAGCGCAAGCCACGCCCCTCATAAAAACCAATACCCCAGCCATCGCGATGTGGCCCAGTGCGCCCGCCACGCTGCATTAAACCGGTAAAGCTAAACACCACATCAGTTGGCACATTGGCACTCATCCCGAGCAATTCACACATAACAAACTCCCTTAACGACGTGCGACCAGGCCGCTGTCCTGCGTATCTTTTTCCAAATCCAGCATTTGCTGCAAAGTGAGTGTTGATTCGGTCGTTGGCGCTTGTGGCTCTACGTTTTTCTCGGACTGACGCTTGGCCTGCGCTTTAGCGCTTACTTTCTTGCGGCTCAGCAGCCAGCGCAGCACCACAAACAGCAAGTACACAACAAAAACCATGGCACCGTACATCACCAAGTCAGCCACGGAGCGCCATGCGTCATTACTGACTTTAAAAAGCAAATCCATCACCGTCATGGCAATCGCTGGCGCATATAAATCACGGGCTGGGTCTACCACTGTAGGGGTAAACAGCATAACGGCAGCCAACACCCGCAGCGGCTCACGCAGGTAGCGCCACATCCAGCTGGTAAAATAAAACCATGCTAATAAACAGCCTAAAGCTGATACGGCATAAATGCCCCAAGCCAACTGATAATCGTTTTCTGTCATGATATTTTAAAGCACTAGAGGGTCTAAGAAGGTGTCTATCATAGCGATTTTAAAACACTTTAGCTTGAGTACCTATAGCCATTTACAAATTGCACAGAGCTATGCCTGGACTAGCGCTAATGCTTAGTCGTCGCTAAGGAAGTGCAGGATAATTAAGTCCTTGCGCGGGGCACAACAGCGCCGCAATCTCCAAACTGCCAACACTCAAAGTCAATCAGATAGTTTCATTGCGCTCGCAATAGCACTTTATCTAGGCAGTACACCTCTAAAATAAACAGGTTACTTTTGGTGTTGCTGAAGCGCCCAACGCACATGTTCACGCACCAGCTCAGAGGGGTAATCAATACGCGCCTTAAGCGCTTCTAGCACAGGAATAGTGCTGGGCGCATTACCTAAGCCGACCGCCAAGTTGCGCAGCCAACGCTCATAACCAGTGCGGCGAATGGGTGAGCCTTGAGTGCGGGTTAGAAACTGTTCTTCAGTCCACATAAACAACTCCGCTAAGCTGGTGTTATCCAGCCCGTGCCGCGGCTGAAAATCTTGCTCTTGTGTGGCTTTAGCAAAGCGATTCCACGGACAAACCAGCTGGCAGTCATCACAGCCAAAAACACGATTACCAATCAGCGGACGCAAGTCTTCTGGGATCGCCTCTTTTAGCTCAATCGTTAAATAAGAAATACACCGCCGCGCATCCAACACCCGCTCACCGACAAACGCCTGAGTTGGACAGACGTCTAAGCAGGCGCTGCACTTGCCACAATGATCGCGGTCATTGGGTGCATCAATCGGCAAGGGCAAATCAATTAAGAGCTCACCCAAAAAAAACCAGCTACCGGCTTTACGATTTAAAATTAAAGTATTTTTACCCATCCAGCCTAATCCAGCCTTACGGGCCAGCGGCTTTTCTAATACAGGTGAGCTATCCACAAAAGCACGGTGGCCAAAGGGCCCCACCACAGCAGTAATTTTTTCCGCAAGTTTTTGCAGACGCTTACGGATCAACTTATGGTAATCACGCCCTAAAGCATAACGGGAGATATAGGCCCGCTCTGGCTGCGCCAACACCTGCGCCATTTGTGTGTCTTCTGGCAAATAATCCATGCGTACTGAAATCACCCGAAGCGTACCAGGGAGCAACTCTTCAGGGCGCGAACGCATACTGCCATGGCTGGCCATATAGGCCATTTCCCCGTGATAACCAGCGGCCAGATACGCCTCCAACCGAACCGCATCTTCGCTTAAATCCGTATCAGTAATGCCCAATTGTTGGAACCCCAATTCAGCGGCCCACTCCCGAATTGATGCGGTCAAGTCAAGTAAGTCAAGCGGCTCAGATGACATTCAAGGCTATCCCCCGAAAAGATAGTTATACTGATAGTGATAATATCAACCAGCGGTATCACAGTAATGACAGACACTAGGTCGGCTCGCAGTATACATGGCGATAACCTTATGCGCCTCGCCCCACGGGCAATGGCTACCCATAAGGGTCAACTGGGCCATGTCTTAGTCATCGCCGGTGACTTAAATATGGGTGGTGCAGGATTATTGAGCGCCCAAGCGGCCTTACGCTGTGGAGCGGGCATGGTCAGTTTAGCGACCCGCGAGCAACACCTGAGCGCTGCCTTAAGCCGCCTACCTGAAGTAATGACCTGCCCAGTTCGCTCCAGCGCCGAGCTGCTTGTGCCTTTGGCGCGCGCCAGTGTGCTGGTGGTAGGCCCAGGACTCGGCCAGTCATCCTGGTCAAAAGCCTTGCTCAGCACTGCAGCACAATCTGCCCTCCCGCAAATTTGGGATGCTGATGCCTTAAACCTGCTGGCCAGTGGCTTTTGCCATGCGCCACAGCAAGCTATTCTAACCCCGCACCCAGGCGAAGCAGCACGGCTCTTAAATTGTAGCAGCGCCGAAGTACAAGCAGACCGAAACAGCGCTGCACGCATGATTGCAGAACGCTATAATGCAATTACCGTACTGAAAGGCCAGCATACAGTAATTGCCAGCACAAGGGGTGAGCTATCCTGCGTGGAACGTGGCCATCCGGCCATGGCTGGCGCAGGTTTTGGAGATGTTCTTAGTGGCGTCATTGGCGCACTGCTAGCGCAACATCTACCCGCCTACTCGGCGGCCTGCTTAGCCGTCTGGCTGCATGCCTGCGCCGGAGAGCAACTGGCCCTGCAAGGCCGTGGTATTGCAGCCAGTGACTTGTGCCAAGCCATCCGTTTATTACTTGAGGAGCACAGCCCATGTCTGGGGTAGAGTTATACATTGAAGATGAGGCTGCCATGCTGCAGCTGGGTCAGGCTTTGGCAGAACAAACTGCTGGACATGGTATCTTGTTTTTGCAAGGCGATCTGGGGGCCGGCAAAACCACTTTATCACGCGGTATCATTCGCGGCTTAGGCCATACTGGGCCAGTAAAAAGTCCGACCTTTACTTTAGTCGAGCCTTATGAAATTAATAAGCATAGGGTATGGCATTTTGACCTTTACCGTTTAACTGACCCAGAAGAGTTAGAGTACTTAGGCATTCGTGATTATTTTGCCGACGATGACCTATGCTTAATCGAATGGCCACAACAAGGAAAAGGCTATTTACCGCAGGCAGATATTGAAATCAGCATAAAAGCTCATAATGATGGGCGTTTTGTGCGATTATTACCGTTCTCTACACGTGGAAAAAGTTGGTGCGCGGCCTTATCCGCCCTAACTTAAAATACACAGCGAGGTTATCTGTGCGCATACAACCGTTATTAGCTGCCTTAATTATCTGTATCAGTTTACCCCTGCAAGCCTTTGCAGCGGCACAGATTAACAGTGTACGCCTTTGGCGTGCTCCCGATAACACACGCCTAGTTTTTGATTTAACCGGCCCCGTTGAGCACAGTGTTTTTACTCTAGATGCGCCGGATCGGATTGTTATTGATATTAAAAAAACCAAACTCGCCACTGAGCTCAAAGGTTTAACCGACGGTAAATCACCTATTACTCAGGTCCGCACCGGTAACCGTGAGGCTGACGAGTTACGCATAGTGCTGGATATTTCTGAGCAAGTGACGCCAAAAAGCTTCACCCTAGCACCTAACCAACAATATGGTCACCGCTTGGTTGTTGACTTGTTTGATATTGCTCCCAACAGCAA
>JAAYTE010000168.1 GCA_012518175.1 Gammaproteobacteria bacterium
TATCCGTTTGGTACTCAACCAGCGCAACCTGCTGCAATTTGAGTGTGCTCTCGAAGGTTTCCTGTCCTGCTAAGTAGTAGTGCACTGCGCTCATGCCTAAGCAGATCTGCAGCGTGCCTTTGCTGCTGGTACGGTGAAAATCACGTTTGGCAATATCCCCCCAAGCGTTGCATAACTGAGCAAGCAGGGTGCTGGACATGCTCTCGGGGACGTCGATGCGTTTTTTGATTTTTTTGTTTTCGAGTGACTGCTGATACTCAACCAGAGCTTCAGCTAAGTCTTGGGTGTTAAGGCCAAGTCGGGCAGCGTTGTTATCTTCTGCCAGTAACTCTTTATAACGCGGTGGTGCATCACTATTGAGATTGACGATAAATAAGCTGCTGGGTAACTCAGCTTTTTGCAAGGTGGCTAAATAGCACCAGTTGGGCAGGGTGAGGCCGACAATAGCAATGTCGCTTTGGCGCATTTGGTTAACCCGCGAACAACTTAATAGCAGCGCACAGCTATAGGCCGCTTCGACACTCTGCTCAGAGAGGTTGGTGAGCAGTGCATCCCGTATGGGCAGGGTATGCACATTATTTTTGCGGGCGATCCAGTACACCTGATGCAGCTCAAGCCAGAAGTTAGTTACGGCAGGGTAGTAGAGCTGGTAGGTGCGCACCAAGGAGGCATACATACTGTGCATGGTGCGCTGCAATGCTAATGCCAGAGTTGTACCGCGCTGACCAATGCTATCAATAATAGCGATTTTGTAACCTGTGGTGAGGTGGTTTTGTAAGGTTTGGCTGAGGTTGGCGACTTTTTGTGCACGCTCATCAAGCATCACTGAGTTATTTAAAAAATGTCGACCCAGCTGTGCGTTAATAAACATCACCTCTGGGCGCAATAGCTCGAGCAGTTGTACACGGTTATCAGCGCTGGTTTTGAACTGGTTAAGTTCAATGAGAGCCTGATACAGCAAGCGTGCAGTCTCACCAATATTGGCTTTGGGTAAGTTTTGGATCCATAGCTTTAAATCACGCACGCTGGGCTTACAGAACGCTAAATGGGTTTGTTCTGGAGTGGGCACGCGTAAGCGTAATTTTAGGCTTGGTGTATCCATTAGGCTTTCCTATTTAAATCAGCAACGGCTGCTGCACGACTTGCTAGTGCGACACACTAATCAGTCTCAATTGTACATCGCGGCACTTAAATTTCTACAGCAAGACGCTGACCCACTTGTACAGCACTGGTCTCTTGGAGGGCATCGTCCCATGCCACATGATTGGGCCCGAATAAGACTATGGCGGTAGAGCCCAGCTTGAAGCGACCAAGCTCGGCACCTTTTTCTAGGGTAATAGGTTGGCGTGCTGCTTGGCTGTAATCGTAAGTGTGCAAGTTGCGCAGTGGCGGCGTCACCTGTCCAGCCCAAACAGTTTCGATACTGGCAACAATCATCGCCCCCACTAAAACCACGGCCATCGGGCCTTGTTCAGTATCGAAGATACAAGCCACTCGCTCGTTGCGGGCGAACAGCTCGGGCACATTTTCAGCAGTGGTTTGGTTGACGGAAAATAAACGTCCTGGGATGTAAACCATCTCGCGTAAAATACCGGTTAACGGCATATGCACACGGTGATAATCCTTAGGTGATAAATAAACAGTGGAGAAGCTGCCGCCCATAAAGGGTGCCGCACGCTCGGCATCGCCACCTAATAATTCTAACAGGCTGAAGCTGTGGCCTTTGGCTTGGAAGATGCGTCCGTGCTCGATGCTACCCAATTGACTAATGGCACCATCGGCAGGGCTTAATACTGCTTTTTCACTGTTGTCTAGGGGACGCGCGTCCTCCTTCAGTGAACGGGTGAAAAAGTCGTTAAAATGGCGATAGGCGCTCGGGTCTTCCAGCAGCGCTTCGCTCATATTGACTTGATAACGCTTAATAAACCAAGCAATTAAACGGTTTTTAAACCAAGCTGTTTGGCATTCAGCCAAGCGCCCAATGAGTCGCGACAACGTGTGGTGCGGCAATATATATTGCATAAAAATAAATAGACGTTGCTTAATGTCCATGTACTAAAAGCCCTTAGTTGCAAATGAGTCGAATAACATTCAAATGAATAGATTCAGTGTAACGAAAATTATCTAGCTATGAGTATATATTAATCAGGAGTGTGTTTGATTGCCCAGCCCGACGCTTTGCTGGGCGGTTACTGGTTAGCGCTGCTCATGCTGTGGTGCGCTGAAAATTAATAATCCCCGTTCGATGCACTGCAAGGTTTTTTTAAAGGCCTGCACTGTGGTTGAGTGCAGGTTATTGGATGACTGATCGGCAGCAATGAGCATGACCACTCTGCGGCCGTTAGATAAAGAAGCCAGTAGCCAGTGACTGTCATTGAAAACCTGAGTGAGCTCGCTGGGTAAGTGCGGGCCGATGCGTGCGCGGTTGCTGTCGCTGAGTGCTAACTGGCTGGTTTGCTTAAGTAAATGCGCGGTGACAGGGTTCGCCGCGAGGGTAAAGATGCGCGGCAGTTGCTCTGTTGGTATGCCTTGCAACTGTGCGACCTGCACCTGCTGCCCAAGCTTGTCGAGCATCATGATACAAATACGCTGCATACCGCAGGACGCTAGAGCTTGGCTGATGCGTTGAATAAGCTGCACTGTATTGCTAAAGGGTGAAGGCGAGCGCAACAGCTCAGCACAATGACTGCGCCACAGCGCTAAATCTGCAGTGGACGGTGCTGGTGCTGAGTCTTGCACTGTGGGTTGCTGCAGGCGCTGGGTTGCCCATGGCCAGAGCAAGGCTTGCGCCGGCTGCCAAAGGTCATGATGCTTTTGTAAGCGCGCATGATTTACTGCGAGCTGGTGGGTGGTTTGCTGCACACTGGCAAGGTCTTGCTTTAAATACAAGCTGATTAAGCGTTGCCAGCGCAAGCATTGCTCATTGCCCCAACTGTTATGTGCGGCAATAACCAGACCACAGGTGAAGACCAGAGTGTTGGCCGGACGATTGAGCCAGTTATTGAGCAGTGGTTGCTGGTCAAGCTTTTGCTGCTGCAATAGAGGTTGCTCTGTTTGTCTGGCGATGTGTAGGGCACGGACCAATTGCTGCGGATTTTCGCTGAGTAGGCGATAGCCCTCAATGACCCAACGGGGGAGTTGCCAGTGCTCCGCAAGGCCTAAACACAGAGCTGTGAGCGGCATGCCAAGCAATTCGCGCTCGACTTGTTCGGCCGGCTCGTTATTGCCTAAAACGCGCTGCTCCCACTGCGCAAAGAACTCCGGGTGACGGGTTAACAGCGGCCAAGCTGGGGATAAGAAAAGTAAGCTGCCCCAGTGAATTTCTTGCCACAAGCGCGCCATCCGCGTACTGAACAGGCCGACCGCTTGAATATTTAAGTGCTGGCCAATCAGCCACACTTGACGTAAGGCCTGGGGGATTTCACTTATGTCACTGTCTTGCAAGCTGTTGAGCAGTGTCGAGCAGCGCTGTAAGCCTAAGCGTGACAATGCGTTCTCAAGGGTTTGCACCGGTTCAGCTAAAGAGCTGCGACTGCGATTGGCTTCGCGCATTAGAATAAACGCGATAGTTGGCGCACGGCTGATGATTTTGGCGATCTCACGCAAGGAGTTGCTGGGGTTCTTTAGTGCCTGCAAAGCTAGCTCGCGGTGTGCCTTATAAACTGGCAGCCGAGTGTTATCCAGTTTTTTTATCCACTGAATTAAGATTTCGTTTTGAGGTACAATGAACGCCATAAATATTTCAGCCTATTGACTGTAGCCGTAATGGCATAATAGCAGCATAATGACGGGTGTTTACAAAGGCTGTCATCTTATTACCCGAACTCAGGCAGTGTACGGCTTATTTTATGGTAAAAATACTTGGAATTATTGTTGTTTTCGCCAGTGTTTTGGCAGGCTTTGTACTGTCTGGCGGGAAAATAGCCTCTATTATTCAGCCCTTTGAGGTGCTGATTATTGGAGGGGCCGCACTGGGTGCTTTTCTACAGGCTAACCCCAGCAGTACTTTTATGCAGGTGCTGAAGAAATCGTTAAGCATGTTCAGTGGTCGCTTTAATAAGGCGCTTTACCTTGATGTGCTGAAAATGCTCTATGAAATACTCAATAAAAGTCGCCGTGAAGGCATGATGGCGATTGAGGCCGACATTGAAGACCCAGCTGCCAGCCCGATTTTCAGTAAGTACCCCGCTTTGCTTAAAGATCAGCGCATGACCGAGTTTGTTTGCGATTATTTACGCATCATGTCCACCGGTAATATGGCCCCCCATGAGTTTGAGGGCTTATTTGATATGGAACTGACCAGTTTAAAAGAAGACCTAGATCATCCAGGGCATGCCATGACTACCGTTGCTGACGGTTTGCCAGGCTTTGGTATTGTGGCGGCGGTGTTGGGAATTGTCGTGACCATGGCGATGCTGGGTGAAGCAGAGCAGGCCGCTTTAGGTCAGCACGTGGGCGCGGCGCTGGTGGGAACATTCTTAGGTATTTTAGCGGCCTATGGTTTTTTTGGCCCGCTAGCAACCAGCTTGGCGCATGAGGCCAAAGAAGAACTGAATCTGTATGAAGCCATTAAGGCAACCTTGGTGGCTTCATCCTCAGGGATGCCGCCCAGCTTGGCTGTCGAGTTTGGCCGTAAGGTTTTATATGGCGCGCATCGACCAACATTCGTTGAGTTGGAGCAGGCAGTGCGAGGCGGCTGAAGTCCATGGATACTAATCAGCCCATTATTGTTAAACGCGTTAAAAAAATTGCTGCAGGCCACCACGGTGGCGCCTGGAAAATTGCTTTTGCTGACTTCGCTGTCGCTATGATGGCGTTTTTCTTGGTGATGTGGCTGATGTCATCGGCAACTCCCGAGCAGAAAAAAGCCATCTCCGGCTACTTCCAAGACCCCATCGGTTTTTCTGAAAGTGCCAGACCCTATGTGATTGATTTGGGCGGTACACCAACCCCCGCACCGGATCGAACCCTCAACCCAGAGTTAAACGAAGAAATCACTCCCGGAGAGCAGCCGCTCAATGCATTGCAGGCTGAGCAGCTTTTTGAGCAAGCCGAGCGCGAGCGTCTAGATATTTTATTGGTTGAGTTGCAGCGCAAAATTAACGACGACTTTGATCTGCAGCCCTACAAAGAACAAATCTTGATGGATATTTCCCGCGATGGCCTGCGCATTCAGATTGCTGATGCAGCCAATCGGCCGATGTTTGATTTAGGCAGTGCGCGCTTGCAGCCGTACTTTGAAGATATCTTATTTATCATGGCCGACACTATTCGTGATGTGCCAAATAAAATCAGTGTTGGCGGTCATACGGATGCCAAGCGCTTTGCCAGTGACAGTGGTTTTGGTAACTGGGAGTTATCCGCTAACCGTGCCAATGCTGCGCGCCGCGCCTTGCATGCGGGTGGGTTAGGTGATGATAAAATTGCCCGTGTTGCTGGGTATGCGTCCTCGATCCCCTATGATCCGGCTGATCCTGACAGCCCTACCAATCGCCGCATTGATATTTTAGTGCTGACAAAACGTGCGTTGGATGGGATTGAGGGTGAGCAGGGGGATAACAAAGAAGCCTCTGAAACTGCGCCGGCTGCCACAAGCAATGCTGCGGCCACAACGCCAACTAAACCGATGCGAGACAAGCTTAACGTGTTTGAAAAAGGTGTTTTGCAGTTTGAAGATGTCGATGGCTAAGCTGCCAGCCTAGGATCTTGTCTACCAGGCTGGCGTTTAGCGAGTTGGCTTAATACTGCTCTTGGCTGATGCCACTAATAATATGCTTGAAACTGGCCAGACGCTGAGTGCTGATTTTACCTGCAGCGACTGCCTCCAGTAGTGCGCAACCCGGCTCATGTTCATGACTGCAGTTACGAAAGCGGCAATGCCCAAGAAACTCTTGGAATTCAAAGAAGCCTGCTTCCACGTCGGCAACACTGACATGGCCCAAGCCAAACTCACGAATGCCTGGTGAGTCAATCAGCTGACCACCCGCGGGAAAGTGAAACAAGCGCGCTGTGGTTGTGGTGTGGGTCCCCTTGCCGGTGAGTTCGGAGAGAGCACCGACTCGCGTGTCGGTATCCGGGAGCAAGCGATTGACTAAGGATGACTTACCCACCCCTGACTGCCCAACAAAGACGCTGACTTGATTGTTGAGCTGCGCTTGCAGCTGCTCAAGACCATCACCGGAGTACGCTGAAACCTCTAATAGTGGATAGCCGAGACTGTGGTAGGTATTGAGTAGGTTGTGCGCCCGCGAGCTGCCACTAGGGTCGAGTAAGTCTGATTTGTTGAGCAGGAGTAATGGCTTAATCCCCGCATGCTCAGCAGCAATAATATAGCGGTCAATCAGGTTGGCATGTGGCTCAGGGAGTGGAGCAAAGACAATGACAATTAAGTCCACATTGGCTGCCACAGGTTTGAGCGTGCCGCGAGAATCCGGGCGACGCAACTCACTGTGGCGCGGCAGTTGCGCGACAATAATACCTAAGCCTTGATTGCCTGGGCGCCACACCACGCGGTCGCCAGTCACTAGGGTGGGCAAATTAGCACGTAAGTAACAACGGTAGGTTTGCCCTGCTAGCTCAGGGGCTTCAGCCTCCACTTCGACCTGTACGCCAAAGTGGGCAATGACTAGACCGTGTTGCTCAACGCCCAGATCACCGCCTTCCAGCTCCTCAAGGGTGCGCTCTTCGCGTTTAGCAGCGCGCGCCAGACGCTCATCTTGGATTTTATTAATGCGCCAACCTTGGCGACGATTCAGTGTGCGTTTGGCCATACAAAACTCATTTAATAGGTGCGCATGAAGGCTGTGCTAAACACTCAGCACAGCTTGGAGGGTTAGTTGCTATCAATGGGCAA
>JAAYTE010000169.1 GCA_012518175.1 Gammaproteobacteria bacterium
AGATATTTAACTCACCAACGTCCTCGGGGTTTTGTTCAATAATTGCCTGCGGCGATGCGTAAGGCGTACTTTGTACAGCCTGCGCAGGATGTGCTGCTTGTGCTTGGTGGCTATTGAACTTGGCGATAACAATACCGCAACTTTGACAGATTGGGCTTTCTGCTTGCTGTACAGCACATTTAGGACAAGTCATGCTGTTAGGACAAGTCATGCTGTGTGTGCTGCTTGCTGTCTCTTCTGCTTCTGTAGGTTCTAAGCTTAAGTTCGCTACAAAGTCTGTTTCTTTGTTAGCAATAATGCCTGCATTAAATAGAGCTGTTATGTATTTATCTGCTTGTGCTGCACTGATATCGCGCTTAATGACAGTGGGCTTACCAGAAAACAAATGCTTGATAGCAGCAACGTCTGCTTTGAATAAGCGGGCCAGATTGTCTTGAGCAAAGTCGAGTGTTACTCCAGGGGCAAGGCTGCCATCCATGGTGATTTTATACAGAGTGTTGGGCATGTGGCTTCCTTGGCTGTAGTTATTAAAGTTATTGGTTGAGCCATAGCCTAAATAATAGGCTATGGCTCTTTAGTTAAAAGGGTTTGAGGATTGCGAGCAATACTATTGCGACTAAAAATAAGACTGGCAGCTCATTAAACCAGCGGTAAAAGACGTGGCTTTTTTGGTTTTCACCCTGAGCAAAGCGCTTATAAATAGCGCCTAAATAGAAATGATAGATGATTAGTAAAGCAACCAGCGTCAGTTTTACATGCATCCAACCGGCCTTGAGCAGAGCGGGGTTCATATATAACATACTGATTCCAAGCAGCAGCGTAGCCACTAGAGACGGGTGCATGATGCCTCTATAGAGTTTGCGCTCCATAACGGTGAAGCGTTCTTGGCTGATGCTGTCAGAGCTCATGGCGTGATAGACAAATAAACGCGGTAAATAAAATAAACCCGCAAACCAACACACCACTGCGATAATATGGAAAGCCTTAATCCATAAATACGTCATAACCTGCTCCAAGAGTAAATTCTGCACATAGTAGTACGCTGTTACTGCAGTGTCATCTGTAGAGTGTGGGTTGTACGTCAACAGATATAACTTAATTTCAAAAAAGAGGGTGCATGCATGATCAAAGTAGCTATCGTCGGCGGTACAGGCTATACGGGGGTTGAGTTATTACGCCTACTCGCTTTGCATCCGCATGCACAGGTTGAGGTTATTACTTCCCGCTCTGAAGAAGGTGTAAGGGTTGCAGATATGTACCCCAATCTGCGCGAAAGCTATCCCGAGCTGGTTTTTTCTGTACCGCAAGTTGACAAGCTAACCGCTTGCGATGTTGTGTTTTTTGCCACACCCCATGGTGTTGCTCACGGTTTGGCTGATGAGATTTTGCAGGCGGGTACGCGGGTAATTGATTTGTCTGCGGATTTTCGTCTTGAAGATGCAGAAGAGTGGTCGCAGTGGTATGGCCAACCGCACGGAGCACCGCACTTATTAGCTGATGCAGTATATGGGTTGCCTGAGGTGAACCGAGAAGCTATTAAGACTGCACGGTTGATTGCCGTGCCTGGCTGTTATCCAACTGCGGTCCAACTTGCATTACTGCCATTGGTTGAGGCAGGGCTGGCTGAGACTCAACAAATTATTGCCAGTTGCGCCTCAGGCGTCAGTGGTGCCGGGCGAGGCGCTAAAATTGGCTCGCTGTTCTGTGAGGCAGCTGAAAATATGGTTGCTTATGGGGTCAGTGGCCACCGCCATCTGCCTGAGATCAAACAGGGTTTACGCCGTGCTGCTGGTCAGTCAGTGGGGTTAACCTTTGTGCCGCATTTAGTACCCATGATTCGTGGGATTCATGCAACACTTTATGCGACGGTGCTTGATCGCAGTCTTGACCTGCAAAGCGTATATGAGCAGCGTTATCAGAATGAGCCATTTGTAGATGTGCTACCGGCTGGCGTTTGCCCGCAGACACGCAGTGTAAAGGGTGCCAACATGTGCCGCATTGCTGTGCAGCGCCCGCAAGATGGCGATGTAGTTGTCGTTATGGCGGTTATTGATAACTTAGTGAAAGGCGCATCCGGCCAAGCAGTGCAGAATATGAATATTATGTTCGGTTTAGATGAGAGTAGCGGCTTAAACTCTGCTGCCTTGATACCTTAGGCAATGCTAATAGTTGACCTTGGTGGTAGGATAAGCGGATAATATAACCAATAGATGTTTACAGCGCGATGCTGGGAGAAAGTAAAATGAGTGTTGAATCCTTCGTCCCTGACGCAATGCAATTTACTCAAGGTGCGGCAAATAAAGTTAAGGCTCTAGTCGAAGAAGAAGGTAATGCGCGCTTAAAATTACGCGTATTTATTACTGGCGGTGGTTGTTCAGGCTTCCAGTATGGTTTTACCTTCGATGAAGAGGTCGCTGACGATGACACCATCGTTAACCGAGAAGGAGTGAGCTTAGTCATTGATCCCATGAGTTTCCAGTACTTAGCCGGTGCAGAAGTTGACTATACCGAAGGTTTGGAAGGCTCACGTTTTGTGATTAATAATCCAAACGCAACCACTACATGCGGTTGTGGTTCGTCCTTCTCGATTTAATTGCAAGTTTTAAACAGGATAAATGGCGCCAAGTACTCTTAAGCCTCTGGCGCCAGTAACAGTTGGCCTATTGCTCGGCATGTTTTCGAGACAGCAATGAGCCAGCCAAGCAAAAGCCATAGCCTCCATCCAGTCCGCAGCAATACCTTGCGAGTCAGTACTATCCACTAGGCAGTCGGGTAGCAGGCGCTGCAAACGCTGCAGTAAATCATTATTATGTGCACCGCCACCACAAACCCAGACGGACCGAGTGCTGGCTTGAGCTGCGAGGATTGAGTCAGCAATAGTCTGCGCGGTAAATTCAGATAAAGTCGCCTGTACATCCTGGTCAACTAGAGCTTCTTGCTGGGCTAATAAACTCTGCAGCCAAGGCAAATTAAACAGTTCGCGGCCCGTACTTTTTGGGCCTTGAGTGGCGAAAAAAGGTTCGCTTAACATGCTGTTCAATAGACTTTTATTCACTGTCCCGCTAGCTGCCCAGGTGCCATTTCGGTCAAACGTTTGGTTTTTTTTGTGCTGAATCCAAGCATCTAGCAAGACATTGCCGGGGCCGCAGTCAAAGCCCAAGGTGCTGGTGTTTTCATTCAGTAGCGTCACATTGCTAAAACCGCCAATGTTGAGTACTGCGCATGGCTGAGGGTGCTTTTTGAAAAGCATTTCATGAAAGGCAGGGACGAGCGGGGCGCCTTGCCCACCAGCTGCGATGTCACGCTGACGAAAATCACTGACTACAGTTATGCCGGTTAACTCAGCAAGCAGTGCTGGGCTGCCAATTTGTACCGTAAAGTGTTGCGCAGGCTCATGCCGGATGGTTTGACCGTGACTACCAATAGCACGAATTTGACTGGCGGATAGACGAGTTTTGCTCAGCAGTTGCTTAACACCTTGTGCTGCCAGCTGCGCCCATTGCTGTTCGGCTAAAGCCGCTCGCTGGATTTCGTTGGGTCCGCTGCTGCAGAGGGTAAGCAAACTTTGCTTGAGGGCTAAAGGCATTGCTAGATATTGACTGGCAACTAGCTCGCAACCTTGATCGATATTCACTAAGCATATATCAATCCCGTCGAGGCTAGTGCCAGACATAATGCCAATATAAAGCATGCGCTTACTGAGCGTTTAGGGCTAGCTGTGTAGCTTTATGTTGGTCCAACTTCGCGAGCAAAGGCTTGCTTTGTTGGAAAAAGCGCTGCTTTTCTGAGGCGTGAATAGGGTCGGCTGTAGGCAATTTTTGGCTTAAAGGATCTACGTGCACGCCATTAACTTGGAACTCATAATGTAAGTGTGGGCCTGTAGATAAGCCTGTTGTACCGATATAGCCAATGATTTGGCCTTGTTTAACAGTGCTGCCAGCACGAACACCCTTAGCGAAACCTTGCATATGGGCATACAGAGTTTGGTAGCGTTGACCATGCTTAATCACTACAGTATTGCCGTAGCCACCCTTGCGGCCAGCGAGTGTTACACGGCCATCGCCTGCTGCTTTAATTGGGGTTCCACGTGGGGCAGCGTAGTCAACTCCTTTGTGCGCACGAATTTTATTCAAAATAGGGTGCTTGCGGCCATTAGAAAAGCGAGAGCTGATACGAGCAAAGTCTACGGGTGTACGGATGAAAGCCTTACGTAAGCTTGCGCCATCAGCATCGTAGTAATTCGTATTGCCTTGTTTATCTGTGTAGCGAATGGCCGTATATACTTTGCCGCGATTTGTGAAGCGCGCGCTAAGGATGTTGCCAGTACCTATGGTTTTGCCGTCTACAGTTTTTTCTTCATAAACCAATTCAAACTCATCACCGGTTCTTAAGTCTTGAGCAAAGTCGATGTCATAACCAAAAATATTAGCCATATCTAAAGCGAGGCTGTACGGTAAACCAGATTTTTTTGTTGCAGAAAAAAGCGCACCTTCTACTGTGCCTTGTGCATACTTTTCCGACGTTTGTGTTGCGGCAACATCTTTACGAAATGCAAAGTCATTTGTCTCAGCTTGTTTTTCTAAGTAAATAGTTTCCAACGGGCTGATTTTACTGCTTAAAGCTTGGAGCGATTGCTCCTCATCAAACTCAAAGGTTAGCGTTTGACCTATTTTTAAATGAGTAAAGCGCTTAGCTTCTTTATTTGTAGCGAGAATCTTGTGCAAAACTGCGTTATCAAGTCCTGCTTTAACAAAAAGTACGGATAAGGTGTCGCCCTTATTTACCGTAAGGTTTTTTGTGTACTCAAAGGCTTGAGTCTCAGCATCAGGGTTGCTGTCTGCTTGGGCCTGAGGGTTATGGATAATTGCAGAGTCAGTTTCGGAAGCAGTGACTGCGAGCTGAGAATCTTCGGCAGTAAGAGCTTGTGTGACTTGTTCTGCGGTTTGCTCTTCTAACTCAATATTAATAAAAGTCTTTTTAGCTTCCACTTCGCGAGAAGGGTAAACAAGCAATGATAGACAGAGCAATGCAGCAATTCCGCTTGCCGCAAGCAGATGGCGCTTGGGATAGCTCTGCTGTATTGGAGTATTATTTGTTGGCATAGTCTTAGAGGTCTGCTGTGTGCGATTGGGTAAAATATAAGTAAAAGCCTTCTACTGCAAGCTTAGATGTTCGGTAACTTGAGCTGTGTCAGCTTTTTCGTAGGGTTTAGTGCAATAACTGCTTGCTAAATATGCAGTTTGTCTGATGTGGTAATTTGTTTTTAGTTCCTTATCTAGTACCCTTACCTGTTATCTATTTTACTTAATGTGGTGTTCTGAGCATGAAAACCGTTGAAGAGCAATTAGCTGTTATTAAGCGAGGTACTGACAGCGTCGTCGTAGAGCAAGAGCTGTTAAATAAGTTGAAGCGCAATGAGCCGTTGCGTGTAAAAGCAGGTTTTGACCCTACCGCTCCGGACCTTCATTTGGGGCACACTGTGCTGCTAAACAAGCTGCGTATGTTGCAAGATCTTGGTCATCACGTGATGTTTTTGATTGGTGACTTTACCGGGATGATCGGTGATCCAAGTGGTAAAAGTGTTACGCGGCCGCCGTTAACCCGGGAGCAGGTCTTAGAAAACGCAGAAACATATAAGCAGCAAGTATTTAAAGTGCTTGATGAGAGTAAAACAGAAGTTGTCTTTAACTCAGCATGGCTTGAGAAGCTGACTCCAGCGGACTTTATTCGTCTAACCTCGCAGTACACTGTTGCGCGAATGTTGGAGCGAGAGGATTTTAGTAATCGCTATGAGAGTCATCAGCCAATTGCTATCCATGAGTTTTTGTATCCTTTGATTCAGGGGTATGACTCAGTTGCGTTGCGTGCTGATATAGAAGTGGGTGGTACAGACCAGACCTTTAATCTGTTAATGGGGCGTGAGTTGCAGCGAGCTTATGGCCAAGAGCCGCAGTGTGTTATTACCATGCCGTTGCTCGAGGGTTTGGATGGCGTTAATAAGATGTCAAAATCTTTGGGCAATTATGTAGGGATACAGGAAGCGCCTGGGGTTATGTATAGCAAGTTATTGTCTATGCCAGATGAGTTGATTTGGCGCTATTATGATTTGCTGAGCTTTCGCAGCAGTGAAGAGATTGAGCGGTTAAAGGAAAGCGTTGCCCAAGGTGCAAATCCGCGAGATATTAAAATTGATTTGGCGCGTGAGCTTATTGCACGTTTTCACGGAGATGAAGCAGCTGCTAGCGCTCATAAGTCTGCTGGTAATCGTATGCAGGAAGGTCAGCTGCCAGAGAATTTGCCAGAGGTAGAAGTGGTTGCTGCTAATGATTTGCCAATTGCGGCAGTTCTTAATCAGGCAGGTCTGGTCAAAAATGCCGCAAGTGCTCGTGATATGTTGGCTGCTGGTAGTGTGCGAGTGGATGGGGAGGTAGTTGATAGAGAGTTTGTCTTTAAGCTTGGCTCTGTTCACGTATGCCAGGCTGGAAAGAAAAGCTTTGCTAAAGTGGCGTTGGTTGCTGAGTAAAGGCGAGATGTTTTATTTAAATGCTTGCGTTTCTAATTTAAGTCTGTAGTATAGATCTTCTTGGAGCGCAAAACATCGTGCAGCAAGTGTCAGGAAATGTTTTCAACGATTTATGAAAATAAGCCTTGACAGATTATTCAGGTAGCGTAATATACGCCACCTCGCTGAGACGCTCAGCGAAACGTTCTTTAACAATTTGAATCAAGCAATTCGTGTGGGTGCTTGTGTTAGATGATTGATAGTCAGCAAG
>JAAYTE010000170.1 GCA_012518175.1 Gammaproteobacteria bacterium
CCGATGCGCTGGAGCTCAATGTTTATTATGTCGCGGCGGATATCTTTGAGTCGGGTGCTGAGGTGGAAGCGCGCTACTTAAATGTGCTGCGTGAACTTAAACAACATGTGACAGTGCCAGTCACGATGAAATTGTCCTCGCAGTTCAGTTCGGTGGGGCATTTTGTGCGCAGCTTGCAGGAAGCGGGCGCGCAAGGAGTATCGCTGTTTAACCGCTTCTATCAGCCGGATATTGATCTGCTGACCCGTGAAGTGGTGCCGACCATTAGTTTGTCGTCTTCCTATGAAAATCTGCTACGCATCCACTGGGTTGCCACTTTGTTCGGTAAGGTCGATTTATCATTGGCGGTGACTGGCGGTGTGCATACTGCAGAGGATGCGCTGAAAGCCTTAATGGCGGGCGCGGATGTAACGCATTTGTGCAGCGTGTTATTGCAGCAAGGTCCGCAGGCACTCGCTGAGATCGAGCAGGGCATGCGTGAATGGATGACGGAGCATGAGTATCAGTCGGTGCAGCAACTTAAAGGCAGTGTCTGTCGTGATCGAGCGATTGATCCCAGCGCCTATGATCGCGCCAACTATGTGCAAGTGATGCACAGCCATCGCAGCGCTAAAGGTGTGTGGCGCTAAAACGGCTGGTTTTCTGTATGGGTTGGCTCATGCGAGGTTGGCCATTGCTGGGGTATTGAATTGTTATCCACAGAAGCTGTGGATAACTGTGTGGGTAAGATGGTTGTAGATGGCTGCGAGGCTGATGTTGCGTGGCTCGGAGTTAGATTGATGAAAAATCAGGCGCTATAAAAAAGTCTTTATAATCAATGTGTTAAGTATTTTTCGTGGATGTTTAAATCTTCTGGCGGGAAAAATTATAAATATAAAAGTCAACAGTTAAAATGTGGACAAGTTTATTTTTTTATCAGTAAAAGCGGTTGACATTGATGCTTAAGCAGCGCTATAGGCGCAACTGAATATGACTGTGTTGCAGGCTTTTTAGCGCTCAATGGTTCGTGTCTTTGCGAGCGCAGCAGGCTAAAGCGTAGTATATTGATGGCCATACCACTTAATTTAGATTTAAAGCGTAGCGAAGCAAAACATGACTGTTAATCCATTAGATCCTGACCACTTTGAACAGCACGATGACGATTTAGCCACAGCTCCGGCTAAGCCCGAGTTACAACCGCCACCGATGTACCGCGTCATTATGCTCAATGATGACTACACGCCGATGGACTTTGTGGTTGAGGTTTTAGAAAGTTATTTTGCCATGAGCCGAGAGCAGTCGACACAGACCATGCTAGCAGTCCATCATCAAGGACAAGCGGTGTGTGGTATCTATACCCGTGATATTGCTGAAACCAAAGCACATCAGGTCAGTCAATATGCACGAGAATGCAATCACCCTTTATTGTGTGAAATAGAGCAAGACGCATAACCGGCAAGCTATTTGAAATGAGGTGAAACCATGTTGAATTTAGAACTTGAGGTCACCCTCAATCTGGCATTTAAAGATGCTCGAGTCAGTCGCCATGAATACATGACGGTTGAACATCTCCTGCTGGCCTTACTGGATAACCGTGAGGCGGCAAATGTATTGCGTGGTTGCGGGATCAACTTTGAGCTGATGCGCCACGAATTACGCACATTTATTGATAACACCACACCTTTATTGCCGGAAACGCTGGACGATGCTGATACTCAGCCCACCCTTGGTTTTCAGCGAGTGCTGCAACGGGCAGTATTTCATGGACAAAGCTCCGGTAAACAAGAGGTGGGTGGTGCCAGTGTTTTAGTGGCGATTTTTAGCGAAACTGATAGCCATGCAGTGTATGTGCTCAAGCAGCACAATGTGCAGCGCTTGGATGTGGTCAGCTATATTTCTCACGGTTTAGACAGCGATGCCAGTGGCGCCAATGCTGCACACAGTGATGACGAAAGCGCTGAGGGCGCCAGTGAAGCAGCTGCCAGTCCATTGCTGGCCTATGCACAGGACTTAAACGAACAAGCGCGGCAAGGCAAAATCGATCCGCTCATTGGTCGTGCGCATGAGTTGGAGCGTGTGGCGCAGATTTTAGTTCGTCGCCGTAAAAACAACCCATTGTTAGTGGGTGAGGCTGGGGTGGGTAAAACTGCCATTGCGGAAGGTTTAGCGCGGCGCATTGTTGATGGTGATGTGCCTGAGATTTTGCTCGACAGCGTGGTTTACTCGCTGGATTTAGGCGCGTTATTGGCCGGTACTAAGTACCG
>JAAYTE010000171.1 GCA_012518175.1 Gammaproteobacteria bacterium
ACATCTTTTTCTGCGTACTCGCCAAAGCGGTTTTGCGCCAGCGCGGAGAAATCATATTGCGCCACAGTGGCGTCAACCAAATCAGGCTTAGTCAGATAACCGCGATTAATCATATAAATCAGCGGCAGCTCATAAATGCAGTGCACAAAAGGCTTGTCCTCTTCACTGCGCACAAATCCACGATAGTGATAGCGATAAATCCAACCCATGCCTAAACGGTACGGCGTAGCAGTCAGGCCCAGCACTTTCAAACCTTTATTTTGTTGGCGTAACTGCTCAATAATCCGTTGATACTGACTGTTTTCATCGCCACTGATGCGATGGCATTCATCGATAATGATCAAAGAATACTCATCCTGAAACCGCTCAAGATTGGCCGCCACCGACTGCACACTGGCAAAGGTCACCTGATGCTGATTGTCCTTACGCTTTAATCCCGCCGAGAAAATACCGCCCTGCACCCCATAGCTTTGGTACTTAGCGTGGTTTTGCTCTACCAGCTCTTTAACGTGGGTGACCACCAGTATTTTACGCCGCGCCAAACGCGCCAGCTCAGCAATCACCAGGCTTTTACCGGCACCGGTGGGTAAGACAATCACCGCCGAGTCATCGGATTTACGAAAGTGTTTGAGCGTGGCATCCACAGCTTCTTGCTGGTAGGGCCGCAGTTTAAAAGGCGCATTCATGGGTCAGGGCTTAAGACTATGGGGATGAAAAGCACCCATACTAACAAATCCACTAAGCTGTTAGCCTGTGAATCCATCTGCTGCGGTCTGTGTAATGACTTGAACGGCCGGAGTGCGTGCAGACCTATCAGGAGTGTTTCCCGTTTATGCTGAGCTGCTTTTAGCATACTCGACCAGCAAGTACTTAACTGAGTAGCGCTGCGTTTAAGTCTAAACAAAAAGGGCTGAAATATTTCAGCCCTTTTTATCTGCAACCTAGCGCAATAACTTACTTTGCAGGTGCTTTAGCAAAGCGTAAGTAAGGCAACTTAATATCGATATCGCCGAACTCTTTTTTCGCCTGCTCATCATTGAGGCTTAAGCCAACAATCACATCTTCACCTGGAACCCAGTCCGCAGGTGTTGCTAGTGCTACACCGTCAGTGATTTGAATCGCATCCAAAGCACGGAGAATTTCAGCAAAGTTGCGACCAACCGACATTGGGTACGACATGGTCAAGCGTACTTTTTTGTCTGGTCCAATGATAAATACAGTACGGACTGTAGCGCTGTCTGCTGCTGTGCGCGACTCAGGCAAATAAGCGCCCGCTGGCAGCATATCGTACAATTTAGATACTTCTAATGAGGTGTCATCAATGATTGGGAAGTCTGCTGGTGCGCCGGAAAACGCTTCAATATCACGCTGCCATTTTACGTGCTCTTCAACACTGTCCACCGACACACCCATCACCTTGGTATTGCGCTTGGCAAACTCAGGAGCAAGACGCGCAACAGCACCAAACTCAGTGGTGCACACTGGAGTAAAGTCTTTTGGGTGTGAGAACAAAATAGCGTAACTGTCACCGATCCACTCATGGAGATTCAGCTTACCGGCGGTGGAATCCACAGTAAAATCTGGAGCAATATCATCAATACGAACGGACATAATCAATATTCCTTAACTGTTATATTATGAGTTTGCTACGCTGCAAGAAAGCGTGCTACTACACAGTAACACAACAAGCCTTTAAGGCTGCTGAAGTTGCCAGCCGCCCCAACCTATCAAACCCTAAATCCGCGTCACTGGGCTTTAGGGTTTGAGCATAATCCAGCCAATTCACGAACAGTTTGCAGATCCTCAGGCAATTGCAGCACAGCTTCTGCTCGGGCCAGCGCCATCTGTGAGTGGCGCACTGCCGCAGCGCGCATAGCCTCATTTTCAAACGACGCCAAGGATGCCAAGGATGCCAAGCCCTTTTGCAAGCGTCCCGCGACCTCTATTGCGCCA
>JAAYTE010000022.1 GCA_012518175.1 Gammaproteobacteria bacterium
AGCTCTTACAGCAGCTAAGCGGGTCAGCGCAGTCACTTCAGTTTCACTGTAAAACAACACTGGTACAGCGCTGTCATGGGCTTTTTTAACTTGCTGCGCCAGCTCTAAGCCATAACCTGGACGAATATAGTCCACATCCAGAATAATCACCGCTGGATAACGCTTCGCCATGGCTTGCAAAAAAGTGTCGGCATCGGCAAACACTTCAACTTGCAAATAAAAGGACTGCAACTGCTGGGCTAAAGACTCTGCTTGCTCAGCACAATGCAACACAAGGTAGATGGGTTTGCGCACCACAGTGGGCAAAAACACCTGATCAATACTTTCCCCCTGACGCAGGCCAGTCTGCAATAACTCTTGCAGCAACTGTGTGATGCTCTCAATGGCATGGCTGTTTAAACGGTTAGCGTTGCTCTCAACAGCAGCCAACACCTCTAGCAACTGCTTGGCAATGGCTATGTGGGCAAACTGCTCAAAACGCTCGGCATGACGCAGTAAACGCTCCCCGGCATCACGCATATTGACTAAATCCTGACGACTCCACTCACTGTTGTGTAAGTTTTGCCACAGCTCTAAAACTTGCCGCGCCTGATTGATCACCCGCTGCGCGAAATGCTGTTTTAAACGCTGCAAACTTTGCGTTTGAGTGCCAGTCATCTTTTACCGCTCCACTAGCCCTTTAGAAACGCCGAGCTATCTATGCATAAGTAGCATTACGCCACTAACTAAAGTCTAAATATAACTGTCACAGGAACGAATGCAATACATCCTTATGCCCTAAGCAGAGAACTGCGTGGCAAATCCTTATTTTTCCATCAGTTCTCTGTGCAGCTTAAGCGACAGCCTGCACTACAGCCTCGCCATTGTTTATAGTACACTCGACACATCAAGCAGCACGGTCTATGGCTGCTCACCAAGCATAAGAAAAGGGTTCCGGCATGCTTAATTGGAAAAAACGCTCACGCGACGCTCGCGACCAAGTTAACGACTCAGTGGATGACGTTAAAAGTTATTTTGGCGGTATTTGGTTCAGTCGCACTATCCTGACAGTTCTGGCTGTTTACCTACTGGTTACCATTGTTATCGGTTGGTATTGGAGCCAAGAGCCGGAGTTTTTCTCTGTTGAAGAGTATGCCCAACAAACTGCCGAAAAAAACCAGCAACCCTTAGTCACTGGTTACACCACTGTGGTTACCCTAAAAGAAGTTGCCTCCACATTACTCGACAAACCTGGTGGTTATTTAAGCAACGATATCGCCCCTCCTGGCATTTGGTTAGACAACATGCCTTCTTGGGAGTACGGCGTACTGGTACAGGTGCGCGACTTATCCCGAGCACTGCGTAAAGACTTTGCTCGCTCGCAATCACAGTCTTCTGAAGATGCAGATTTAGCCAAAGCCGAACCACGCTTTAACTTCGACAATAAAAGCTGGATGCTCCCTGCCACCGAGGACGAGTACCGCTCAGCAATTAAATCCTTGGACCGCTACCTCGCGCGTTTAAGCGATCCTGACCTCACCAACACGCAGTTTTATGCCCGCGCCGATAACCTTAATAACTGGCTGGGTGATGTCGCCACTCGCTTAGGCTCGCTGTCTCAGCGCCTCTCCGCCAGCGTAGGTAAAGCACCTTTAAACATGGAAAACATCACAGAGCTCAGCGTTAGCGTTGACGGAAGCTCGCCTGCGCAAGCCAATATCGAAGAAGTAGTGAAAACCCCATGGCTGCAAATTGATAACGTGTTTTATGAAGCCCGCGGTCAAGCTTGGGCGTTATCACACTTTTTACGCGCCATTGAAATTGATTTTGCTGATGTGATTGCTAAGAAAAACGCCACTGTCAGCGTACGCCAAATCATTCGTGAGCTAGAAGCCGCGCAAGAGCCGCTGTGGAGCATCATGGTGTTGAACGGCGATGGTTATGGAGTTCTGGCCAACCACTCGCTGGTTATGGCCAACTACATCTCCCGCGCTAACGCAGCGATTATTGAGCTACGCCAGTTACTCACACAGGGTTAAAACTCACGCAGACCCGGATAAGCCGCAACGCCCTCAGCGCTTGCGGCTTTTTTATTGCTGTGGCCATAGTCTGCGCTTGATTGCTGCTTGAACACGCAAGCACAAGCTAACCGCTAACGTACAAAAATTACGCAGCAAATAAAAAACCGCAAATAAACGCACATAATGTCTGTGCAATCTATTTGCGGTTTTATCAGGCTAAATATGTGTTACTAGCTGTTTTGCCACTGCGCTTTACGTTTTTCTAAAAACGCACTGACACCCTCTTTAGTATCTTGCGCATCAAATAAATCAACAAAAGCTTCCCGCTCCGCCGGTAACCACTGATCTGGGGCGTGGGTACGCGCGCCTTGAATTAACGGTTTAATTTTGCGCACAGCAACGGGGCTTTGCTGCGCCACTTTATCTGCCAAAGCCAAAGCAACATGCAGCGCTTCACCGGTAGCCACAACCTCTTCCACCAAGCCGATGCGCTCAGCGGTTTGTGCATCGATACGATCGCCACACAGAATCATGCGCTTAGCCCAACCCTCACCCACCAGCCAAGGCAGTTTTTGTGTGCCTCCGGCGCAAGGCAATAAACCCACGGTAGCTTCCGGTAAGGCCATTTGTGCTTGTTCTTCAGCAATACGGATATCACAGGCTAAGGCACACTCCAAACCGCCACCCATGGCATAACCATTAATAGCAGCAATGGTGACACCACGGTAATTGCTCAGTGCTTCAAAGGCTTCACCAAAGTAACGCGCCATGCTGCGCGCGATAGCTTTATCACCGCTAGCAAAGAGTTTTAAATCTGCGCCAGCACTGAAAAACTTACTGCCTGCGCCGGTAATCACTAACGCATAAATATCTTTATCGCTATTTAAATGTTCTACCAGCTGCTTCACGCCCTGGAGCATTTCTGCATCCCAAGTATTGGCTGGCGGGCTGTTTAACGTCAGCAAGGCAGTATGCCCACGCATTTCCACAAGCAACTTATCGGTTAATTGCAGGTGTTGAGCTTTCTGATATTTCTCTACGGCATTAGACATTACTTAAATTCCTCAATCATCGATATGTAAAGGCTATCAAGCATTTACATTTAGGGTGTTAGTGCAGAATTTCAACCGCAATTGCAGTCGCTTCACCACCACCAATACAAATAGCAGCGACACCAAAGCGTTGCTGTTTTTGCTTTAATGCAGCAAGCAAGGTGACCAAGATACGCGCACCGGACGCGCCAATCGGATGGCCTAAAGCACAGGCACCACCGTGCACATTGACTTTCTCCGCCGGCAAATTCAGCTCCTGCATGGCAATCATAGTCACCACCGCAAAGGCTTCATTAATTTCAAATAAATCCACTTGGGCTAAATCCCACCCAGTACGTTCCAGCAGCTTATTAATAGCACCCACCGGCGCGCTGGTAAATAAGTGCGGCGCAGCAGCATAGGCACTGTGGCCATGAATAACTGCCAGCGGCTTGAGACCACGGGCTTGCGCGGCACTTTGGCGCATCAGCACTAGAGCCGCGGCACCATCAGAAATAGAACTGGAGTTGGCGGCGGTGACACTGCCGTCTTTATTAAAGGCGGGCCGCAGTTGGCGGATCTTACTGATATCGGCTTTGGGCGGCTGCTCATCATCACTGACCGTGATACTGCCCTTACGGCTAACCACCTCCACTGGGATAATTTCTTCAGCAAAATCACCCTGACGAATCGCTGCTTGCGCACGTCGCAGTGACTGCTCGGCAAAGTCATCCTGCTGCTCACGACTAAAGCCATAGGTTTGTGCACTGTCATCGGCAAAAGAGCCCATTAAGCGGCCTCGGTCATAGGCATCTTCGAGACCATCCATAAACATATGATCAATGACTTTGCCATGCCCCATCCGGTAACCGCCGCGGGCTTTATCCAGTAAATATGGGGCGTTAGACATGCTTTCCATACCGCCAGCCACCACCACATCCACTGAACCAGCCAGCAAAGCATCGTGAGCCATAATCACCGTTTGCATGCCCGAGCCGCACATTTTATTCACTGTGCTGCACACCGTATGTTCTGCCAGCCCTGCCCCTAACGCTGCCTGGCGCGCCGGAGCCTGGCCTAAACCCGCCGGCAAGACGCAGCCAAACATCACTTCTTGCACTGCTTCTGGTGCTAATTGCGCACGGGCCACTGCCGCCTTGATTGCCGCAGCACCGAGCTCCGGAGCAGTTACACTCTGCAAAGCCCCTTGAAAACCACCCATCGGGGTGCGTGCCATGCTGACGATAACAACAGGATCTAGCTTACTCATTGTTATTTAATTCCCATGCGTAGCGCACCATCGAGGCGAATCACTTCGCCGTTCAACATGCTGTTTTCAATAATATGCTGAGCTAAGGCCGCATACTCCTCAGGTTTACCTAAACGTGGCGGAAAGGGTACACCTGCCGATAAACTGGCGCGCACTTCCTCAGTCATGCCTGCCATCATCGGTGTTTCAAAAATACCCGGAGCAATGGTCATCACGCGAATGCCTTGCCCAGCTAACTCACGCGCGGCCGGTAAGGTTAAGCTGACAATCGCTCCTTTCGAGGCAGCATAGGCGGCTTGACCTAGTTGACCATCATAGGCCGCAATGGATGCGGTATTAATAATCACCCCACGTTCACCTTGGGCATTGGCTGCATTGTTCGCCAGCACTTGCGCGGTTAAACGCAGCACATTGAAGCTGCCAATGACGTTA
>JAAYTE010000172.1 GCA_012518175.1 Gammaproteobacteria bacterium
CGGGCACCACCTCCGGAGAGTATCAAGCCAGTGGTGGCCTGCTTTTTGGCATCCTGCAATATTTTCAGTGCAGCTGCCTGTTCCTCTGTTTTCAATACAGCTTCGCCTCACCTTCAGGTCGAGTTTTAAAACGCCGGTGCGCCCATAAATATTGCTCAGGCTGCTGACTAATCGCCTGCTCAACCCACTGATTGAGCCGTAAGCAATCTTCCTCATCGGAAGCGCCTGGGAAGTTGCTAAGGGCTGGCTCGATTTTTATCAGATAACCTTGGGCATGGGGTAAACGTGTTTGTGTCATGGGGATCACTTGCGCGCGGCCCAACTTGGCAAACTTACTTGTGGCTGTCACTGTAGCAGCTGGGACACCAAATAGCGGTACAAAAAGGCTCTGTTTTGGACCATAGTCTTGGTCTGGTGCATACCATATGGCTCGTCCTTGACGCAGTACCTTTAACATTCCGCGCACATCTTCACGCTCAATGGCACGCGAATCAGCATTATGGCGCTCACGACCACGACGCTGCACATAATCAAAGACTGGGTTGTTGTGCGCGCGATACATACCATCGATGGTATGGCGCTGACCTAATAAAGCGGCGCCAATCTCTAAAGTGGTGAAATGGATCGCCATTAAGATAACCCCTTGGTTTTGCTCTTGCGCTGCTTGCAAATGCTCCAAACCTTCCACTTTTAATAGTTTACTCAAACGCTTTTTCGGCCACCACCAACTCATCGCCATTTCAAAAAAAGCGATGCCCATCGAAGCGAAATTTTCTCGTAATAACTGCTCGCGCTCAGGCTCACTCAAGTGCGGAAAGCACAACTCAAGATTGCGTCGCACAATATGCCGACGGCTGCCCGCCAGATACAACATGATGCGACCTAAACCACGCCCCAGGGCCAGTAAAAACACATAGGGTAACTGGGTTAATAACCATAAAAGCGCCAATCCCAACCACAACAACCAATAGCGTGGATGCAAAAAGGCGATATCAAATCCAGAATGCTTCATACTTAACACCAAACAGCGTAAAACTTACATTCTACATGGCTTATGCATTTGCAGCCTGCCAAGCTTAGCGCTATAACTCACTTTTATTTTTATATTTCGTAGAGCCTTCAATGAATCAAGTAGATCCTCTTGAGAATCGGTCTGTGTTTGAGCTTAAAGGCAGTATGCTCGCCTTAACTATTTTAGAACTCACCGCCAATGACCCAGACCGCCTAAACGTACAGTTGGCGGAGAAAGTTGAGCAAGCACCGCAGTTTTTCCAAGATGCCCCAATTATTCTCGCGTTAGATAAATACCCCGAGGGTGCTCAGCCTTTAGACTTAGCAAGTTTACTCAGCATCTGCCGTCAACACGGTCTACGTGCACTGGCTGTGCGCACCGAATCTCCAGAACACATAGCCGCAGCAAACCTCTTAGATATAGCGGTATTAGCACCGAGCAACGCCCGCGAACGGCCCTTAGCAATAACCCCTGCTGCTGCGCAAGTGGTTGAGCCAGTGGAGCCAGAGCTTATGCCGGCAAAAATCATTACTCAGCCAGTGCGCAGTGGCCAGCAAATTTATGCGAAAAACTCAGACTTAATTGTGCTGGCTGCAGTCAGCGCCGGCGCTGAACTTTTAGCCGATGGCAATATTCATGTGTATGGCCCATTACGTGGCCGCGCCTTGGCGGGGATCAATGGCAACCTTGATGCTCGTATTTTTTGCCAGCAGCTGGGTGCTGAGCTGCTATCAATTGCCGGTCAATATAAGGTTGCTGAAGACCTGCGCCGTGACCCTTTATGGGGGAAAGCCACACAAACTTGTCTAAATGAGGAACAGTTGCAGATCTCTGCACTCTGATCTATACCTTTATGGCAGTGAACACTTTATAATCAATGATTCAACTACCCTTTACTATTTTCAAAAGGTGACCCGCTTGTCTAAGATTCTCGTTGTAACATCAGGTAAAGGCGGTGTTGGAAAAACCACCACCAGCGCAGCAATTGGTACCGGCCTTGCATTACGCGGACATAGAACTGTCATTGTCGACTTTGATGTGGGTTTGCGTAACCTTGACTTAATTATGGGTTGCGAGCGCCGCGTTGTGTATGACTTCGTTAACGTGATCAACGGTGATGCCACCTTAAATCAAGCGTTAATCAAAGATAAGCGTTTAGAAAATCTCTATATTCTCGCCGCCAGCCAAACCCGCGACAAAGACGCTCTCACCCAAGAAGGGGTAGAAAAAGTCCTCACCGAGCTGGCCGAACAGTTTGAATATGTGATCTGCGACTCACCGGCAGGTATCGAAAAAGGCGCGCACCTAGCAATGTACCTAGCAGATGCGGCCATTGTTGTGACCAACCCTGAAGTATCCTCGGTACGTGACTCTGACCGCATGCTGGGTCTGCTCTCCAGTAAGTCTAAGCGTGCTGAAGAAGGTCGCGAACCCATTACCGAGCACCTACTCTTAACCCGTTACTGTCCAGAACGTGTTGCCCGTGGTGAAATGCTTAGCGTGGAAGATGTCGAAGAGATCTTATCGATTCAAATGATCGGCGTTATCCCAGAATCACAAGCAGTGCTGAAAGCCTCGAACCAAGGTGTACCAGTCATTCTTGATGAAGAAAGTGATGCCGGCCAAGCCTACAGCGACGCTGTTGAACGCCTGTTAGGAAAAGAGGTTCCACACCGTTTCCTCGATGTACAGAAAAAAGGCTTTCTCCAGCGCATGTTCGGAGGTAAGCAGTGAGCATTATAGACTTTTTTAGAACACGCAAAAAAGCACCAAGCGCTTCTCTCGCTAAAGAGCGCCTACAAATCATTGTTGCCCACGAACGTGGCCAGCGTGACGAACCGGATTACCTACCTGCCCTACAAAAAGAGCTGGTTGAGGTGATTCGCAAATACGTCAAAATCGACCAAGAACAGGTGCAAGTTGCCCTAGATAGCAAAGGCAGCTGCTCAATTCTTGAATTAAATATTACCCTGCCAGACCGTTAAAGCCGTCAGCATGAGCGTAATCACTGTTTGGCGGCCACGGGTCGCCAAATTTATTTATAGGGTTCGGTATGCCACTCTCAAGCATTGAAATTATCTATGCTGACGCTGATATATTGGTTGTTAACAAGCCCACCTTGTTACTCTCAGTACCTGGCCGTGCAGCAGATAACAAAGACTGCCTGATCACTCGTTTGCAAGACAACGGCTACCCTGACGCCCTAATTGTGCACCGTCTCGACTGGGAAACCACAGGTCTCATGGTTCTTGCTAGAAACGCTGAAGCTCATCGTGAGCTATCACGCCAATTTCATGATCGCGAAGTTGAGAAGCGCTACACGGCACTGTGCTGGGGTCAGTTTACTGAGGATGCGGGGCAAGTGGAGTTACCGCTCCGCTATGATCCGCCCAATAAGCCACGACAAATTGTTGACCATGAACTGGGCAAGCATGCTCTGACATTTTGGCAAGTATTAGAGCGCAACCCTGATTATTGCCGCATCGAACTCACCCCTTACACTGGGCGCTCGCATCAGTTACGGGTGCATATGCAAGCAATTGACCATCCTATTCTCGGCGATATTCTTTACGCCCATGACCTGGCTGTGCAAGCGGCGCCGCGCCTATGCCTACATGCTAACGCCTTGAGTATTACTCAGCCAAACTCCAAACAGCGCTTAGACTTCAACTGCCCCACGCCCTTTTAACTGCAGTGCGCGCAGATTTGCCAACCATGCATATCCACAAGCTCAGCACATGCATTACACTGCAGCTATAGAACTTTGTATTGAGAAGGCACGCTATGTCACCCCATGAAGCCTTACTTGCTTTGCGCCACTACTTAACTAACCAAATCCTAGGCCAAGAACGCCTCGTGGATCGTTTGCTGATTGCCTTGCTGGCAGACGGGCACTTACTGGTTGAAGGTGCTCCAGGTTTAGCCAAAACCAAGGCGATCAAATACTTAGCCGAAGGTTTAGAGGCCAGCTTCCAACGCATTCAATTCACCCCAGATTTATTACCCTCTGACATCACCGGCTCAGATATCTACCGCCCAGAAAGTGCGCTGTTTGAGTTTCAACAGGGCCCCGTCTTTCACAACCTTATTCTAGCTGATGAAATTAACCGTGCTCCGGCTAAAGTGCAGTCAGCGCTACTGGAAGCCATGGCTGAACATCAGGTCAGTATTGGCAACAGCACTTATCCATTACCCAGTTTATTTTTAGTGATGGCCACACAAAACCCAATTGAACAAGAAGGGACCTACCCGCTGCCTGAAGCACAATTGGACCGCTTTTTAATGCATGTAAAAATCGGTTTCCCTGATGCACAAATTGAGCGAAAAATTCTCCAACAAGCGCGCGGCATAGCCCTACACGGCGAGACCAAGCCACCGCAACAGCTAACTCAGGACATTATCTTTGCTGCCCGCGAAGAAATCCTCAATTTGTATATGGCTGACGCCATGGAGGAATATCTGATTCAGCTGGTGATTGCCACACGCACACCGGCCAAATACGATGCGCAACTGGCCCAATGGATACGCTTTGGCGCCAGCCCACGCGGCTCTATCGCCATTGATCGTTGCGCACGGGCTCACGCTTGGCTGGCCGGCCGGGACTATGTCAGCCCAGAAGATATTCAAGCAGTAATCTTCGACACTTTACGCCACCGGATTATTTTATCCTTTGAGGCCGAAGCAGCAGGGATTGATCAAGAGCAGGTTTTACAACACTTACTTGATGTTGTCGCGGTTGCCTAATGGGTAAGTCAGGCCGCACGCACGTTGACCTAGAGTACTTATTGGGTTTGCGCCATCATTTGGCTAAAGTTCAGTTGTTTAGCTCACCGCTGCAACACAGCACCTTACTTGGTCTGCACCGTTCACGCTTACGCGGACGCGGCATGGACTTTGATCAGGTGCGCGCTTATCAAGCCGGTGATGATGCGCGCAG
>JAAYTE010000023.1 GCA_012518175.1 Gammaproteobacteria bacterium
ATGGATGAGCCAGAAATCATGCCAGTTAGGCCTGAGGCCACCACTGCAGCTTTCGCTGGGCCGCCGCGCATATGGCCGAGCAAGCTAAAAGCCAATTGAATAAAATAGTTACCGGCACCGGCACGCTCTAATAAAGCACCAAACAGGACAAACAAGAAAACAAAGCTGGTGGAGACACCAAGAGCAATACCAAATACACCTTCAGTGGTGATCCATTGGTGATTTGCCAACGCAGTAAAGCTGACACCGCGATGTGCCAGCATGCTTGGCATATAGGGACCGGCGACACTGTAAACTAAAAAAAGTAAGGCGATGATTGCCAGTGGTGGCCCTAAAGTACGCCGCGTGGCCTCCAGTAGCATTGGAATACCAATGCAAGCAACGACCAAGTCAGTAGTGATTAAACTACCGGGGCGCAAAGCCAGTTGCTGATAAAAAACAAATAAGTATGCAGAGCAAGAAGCCGCTAGCAAACCTAGGGCTATATCCATTAAAGGCACACGGTTGCGTGGTGAGCGCTTAAAGGCTGGATAGGCTAAAAAAGCTAAAAGTAAGGCAAAGGTTAAGTGAATTGAGCGGGTTTCAGTGTCGTTAAATACACCAATGCGCAGCATAAATGGCAGTGGTGAGGCAATCCAGAGTTGAAACAGTGACCAGAGTAAAGCCAAACCAGCGATAACTTGCGCCATGATGCCCTCAGGCAAACGCGCACCTGAATCTTGGGCAATCAGTTCTTCAGCGGAAAGGTGTTTATCGGACATGGCAGTAAACCTGCTTAGAATCTTGGAGAGTCAATACACCAGTGCAGAGTGAGGCACTGGTGTATTGAGTATTTGTTACAGTTTAACTGTCAGCTATTACATCCAGCCTTGTTCTTTATAATAACGTACAGCCCCTTCATGTAGCGGCGCTGATAAACCTACTTCAATCATTTCTTCTGCTTTTAAATCTTTAAAGGCAGGGTGCAAACGCTTGAAGCGATCAAGGTTATCAAAGACTGATTTAACCATTTGATAAACCAGTTCAGGGCTAGTATTGCTGCTGGTTGAGAGCACTGCTTTACCACCAATTGATGGTGTGGGCAGGTCATTACCGGTGTACATACCACCTGGAATCTCAGCTTTGGTGTAGTAGCTTTTTTCTTCTAACAGCGTATCAATTTCAGGACCAGTGACTGGAACTAAAACCGCATCTACTGTGGTGGTCGCTTCTTGGATAGCACCGTTGGGGTGGCCGACAAAGTAAGTCATTGCATCAATGTTGTTGTCATTGAGGGCGCTAGCTTGTTCGGCTGGTTTTAGTTCAGCAGCTAAAGCAAAGGTTTTGCGATCCCAGCCTTTCTTATCCATAATTTCTTCAAGGGTGTCGCGTTGACCTGAGCCAGGGTTGCCGATATTGACGCGCTTACCTTTTAAGTCATCGAAGTTGGCAATGTGTGAGTCACGACGAGCTAGGATAGTGAAAACTTCACTTTGCAGTGAAAATAGCGCGCGCATATCTTCCATTGGACCTTCAGCTGCGAAAGGTGGTAGACCTTCCATCGCTTTGTACTGGTGGTCTGACTGCATTACCCCAAAGTTAAATTCGCCGCTGCGAATACCATTCACGTTGGCTACGCCACCGCCACTGGCCGGTGCATTACAGCGAATGCCACTGGTTTTGCTGTCACGGTTAACAAAACGGCATATGGATTGGCCTGCCACATAGTAAACACCGGTTTGTCCTCCGGTACCGATGGTGATGTACTTCTCTTCGGCCTGTGCAGTTCCGCTCAAGGTCATGCCTGCGAGGGTCATGGACAGGGCCCATGCTAGGGTTTTGCCTTTAATCATGGGAGTTCTCCTTAATTATTATAAACGCAGCAAACCAAGTGAATGGTTGAGAGTTGCGCTGTAGGTTGCTGTGCTACTTAATGAGCTTGGCAACATATTTGCACTCTAATAGCTTTCACGGTGAAAAACTATTAGCTTAAGGTTTTGCGAAAAACCTTAGAGTTACGTTGGAAGTTATACAGTGATGCTTTGGCGCTGGGAAGTTGCTCAAGAGCGCAGGCTTGAAACCCACGCTCTTGAAACCAGTGTGCAGTGCGTGTAGTAAGAACAAAGAGTGAGCTTAGCTGTAAGGCTCGCGCTCGCTGCTCAATACGTTCAAGCAGCACATCACCGCGACCGCCGTGGCGATAATCAGGGTGCACTGCTAGGCAGGCCAACTCGCCTGTGGCTTGCTCTGGGAAAGGATAGAGCGCTGCGCAAGCAATGATTAAACCGTCACGCTCAACAATACTAAACTGAGTTATCTCGCGTTCAATTAAATCCCGTGAGCGACGTACTAAAGCGCCTTGCTCCTCAAGCGGGCGGATTAACTCAAGTAAACCGCCCACATCTTCAATTTGCGCTTCACGTACCTGTTCAAACTGACCTTGGTCGACTAAGGTGCCGCAACCATCGCGGGTAAACATTTCTGAGAGCAGGGCGCCATCAAGGTGGTAGCTAATAATGTGACAGCGTGGCACGCCGCCGCCGCAGGCGTTAACGGCAGCTGTGAGCAACTCACGTTGTTCAAGTTGCTTACTGTTTTTAAGCCGTTGCAAAT
>JAAYTE010000024.1 GCA_012518175.1 Gammaproteobacteria bacterium
CCAGCTGCTTGCCTTGGGCCATGCAGCGCTCTTATGCTTTGCAGTCTTTCTTTTTAACGCCCTTAGTGCTCATATTAATTGACCTTTCCACAAAAGGCGCTTCACCACAAAACACCTATTGCAACAATGAAAGAGTGGCAAGAAAAGAACCCAGATTTATTTTACAAGAACGTTATTAATCATACGGGACCTGACACCAGCTAATGACCACCACTTGGCAAGTAAAGTGGTGTCATTAGAAGTTTTAATGACTGATCAGTACCAGCAGTACTTAACGTTGAATCACTCCCACTCAATAGTCGCTGGTGGCTTGCTCGACACATCGTATACCACCCGAGAAATGCCTTCAATTTCATTAATAATACGACCAGAAACTGTTTCGAGCAGCTCATAAGGCAAATGCGCCCAACGGGCGGTCATAAAGTCGATGGTTTCCACCGCACGCAAGGATACAACCCAAGCATAACGGCGCGCATCACCAACCACGCCGACCGATTTAACTGGTAAGAACACGGTAAAGGCCTGACTGGTTTTCTCGTACCAACCGGCTTTACGCAGCTCCTCGATAAAAATATGGTCTGCTTGACGCAATAAGTCGGCATACTCTTTAGTCACTTCACCAAGGATACGCACACCTAAACCTGGCCCCGGGAAAGGGTGGCGGTAGACCATGTCGTGAGGTAGCCCCAACTCCACACCGAGCTTACGCACTTCGTCTTTAAACAGCTCACGCAGTGGTTCAACCAATTCCATTTTCATATCTTCTGGCAAGCCACCCACGTTGTGGTGTGACTTGATCATCGTTGCTTTACCGCCTTTAACCGCAGCAGACTCGATTACGTCAGGGTAAATAGTGCCCTGTGCCAGAAAATCTATGCCTTCCAATTTAGTCGACTCTTCATCAAAGACTTCAATAAAGGTGCGACCAATGATCTTACGTTTTGCCTCTGGATCAGACTCGCCTTTGAGCAAATCTAAAAAGCGCTTTTCTGCATCAACACGAATCACTTTAACGCCCATATTGTCAGCGAACATGCGCATCACTTGGTCGCCTTCGTGCAAACGCAGCAAACCATGATCAACAAATACGCAAGTGAGCTGATCACCAATGGCTTTATGCAATAAAGCAGCAACCACCGATGAATCCACTCCGCCAGATAAGCCGAGCAACACTTTACGATCGCCCACTTGTGCGCGCACTTTAGCAATGGCGTCATCGACAATATTGGCTGGGGTCCAGAGTGCAGCACAGCCACAAATATCCAAAACAAAACGACTCAGAATCTCTAAACCCTGAGAGGTATGCGTGGTTTCCGGATGAAACTGAACAGCAAAATAATTACGCGATGCATCTTCCATAGCGGCAATTGGACAGCTGCCCGTACTCGCCGTGACAGTAAAGCCCGCTGGTAGCGCAGTAACCTTGTCACCATGACTCATCCATACATCCAAGCCTTGCGCAGAACTGGCGGTAGCAGCATCACGCAAACCGTTGAGCAGCACGCTCTGGGCCACCACCTCAACACGCGCGGCACCAAATTCGCGAATGTTCGAGCCTGCAACCTGGCCACCCAACTGCTGCGCCATGGTTTGCATGCCATAGCACACACCCAACACTGGAATACCCAGATCAAAGATCAACTGCGGCGCGCGTGGACTGTTTTCTGCATGCACAGACTCAGGGCCACCGGACAAAATGATACCGCGCGGATTGAATTCGCGAATCACATCGTCACTGACATCAAAGGGGTGAATTTCGCAGAACACGCCAATGCCACGAATACGACGCGCAATCAGCTGGGTGTACTGTGAGCCGAAATCTAAAACTAAAATGCGGTGGGCGTGAATATCTTGAGCAGCCATGGGATAAGTCTCAATAACAGTTTATAAACTTATGAAAAGACAAACCGCCTAAGTGCGGCGGTTTGTCTAACGAATACGAGTGCAGCTTAGCTGACCCGATAGTTCGGTGCTTCTTTGGTGATTTGTACATCATGCACATGGGATTCAGCCATGCCCGCACCAGTAATACGTACAAACTCAGGCTTAGTACGCATCTCGCTGATAGTGGCACAGCCGGTATAACCCATTGAAGCACGCAAGCCACCCATCAACTGATGAATAATGGCCGACATTGCACCTTTATAAGGTACGCGACCTTCAATGCCTTCTGGTACCAACTTCTCAGCACCACCACTGGTATCTTGGAAGTAGCGATCTGAGGAACCCTGCGCTTGCGCCATGGCACCCATCGAGCCCATACCGCGGTAAGACTTATACGAACGGCCCTGGAACAGCTCAATTTCACCGGGCGACTCTTCAGTACCGGCAAACATTGAACCCATCATCACTGCATCAGCGCCAGCCACAATGGCTTTGGATAAATCGCCAGAGAAGCGAATACCGCCGTCAGCAATCATTGGTACACCAGTGCCTTCCAGCGCAGTGGACACATTAGCAATGGCAGAAATCTGGGGCACACCCACACCCGCAACAATGCGCGTGGTGCAAATCGACCCTGGACCAATACCCACTTTAACCGCATCAGCACCTGCTTCGACTAAAGCCAGCGCAGCTTCACCGGTGGCAATATTACCGCCAATCACCTGCACTTCAGGGAAGTTTTCCTTGACCCAGCGCACGCGATCCAACACACCCTTGGAATGGCCGTGGGCAGTGTCCACCACTACTACGTCAATGCCAGCAGCGGCTAAAGCAGTTACACGCTCGGCGGTGTCGGCACCGGTACCCACTGCAGCACCAACCCGCAAGCGACCTTGAGCATCTTTCGAGGCCAGCGGGTAGCTTTTAGCTTTTTCAATATCGCGGAAGGTCACCATGCCACGCAGCTGAAACTTATCATTGACCACCAGCATTTTCTCAATGCGGTGCTCATACAATTTAGTTTTGATTTCTTCTAAGCCAGTGCCTTCTTGCACAGTAACTAACTGCTCTTTAGGCGTCATAATTGCCGCAACGGTATCCCCTGCATTCGGGGTATAACGCAAATCACGGCCAGTTACGATACCAACCAGCTGTTGCTCAGAGTCCAGCACAGGAAAGCCTGAGAAACCAAGCTCATCGGCTCGCTTGAGCAGATTAAAGATTTTTGTGTCTGGAGTAACAGTGACAGGATCATGGACAATGGCAGTTTCAAAGCGCTTTACTTTACGCACTTCGGCTGCTTGCTGTTCGACTGTCATGTTTTTGTGAATGATACCAATGCCGCCTTCTTGCGCCATAGCAATGGCCAAGCGGGCTTCGGTAACGGTATCCATTGCTGCAGAGAGCAACGGAATGTTAAGTTCAATACCCCGAGTTAAACGGGTTTTTAAGCTGACATCTTTGGGTAAAACCTCGGAGTAACCGGGGATTAGTAGTACATCATCAAAGGTCAAAGCTTCTTGGCTGATACGCAGCATGTTTGCACGCTCCCGAACGGGAAAAATGGAAGCGCGGTATTATACCGCGCAACGTCAGGCTTCTCAATGGTTAAAATTTCAACACTAGAGCAGCGTTTGCCAGCTAGTTTATCACTCAATGCCCTTACGTTTGTACGGAAAGACATCAATCACTGTACCTTCACGAATAGCGTCCTGTAATCCTTGCCAATATGCGGCAGTAAACAAGTCACCGTGCATTTCTTTAAAAAGTTTGCGCAGCTTAATATCAGTAAACAAAAAGCGCGGAAACTCTTCCGGAAAGACATCATGAGGCCCCACTGAATACCAAGGCTCTGCGGACATTTCATCTTCCGGAAAACGTGGTTCAGGGATTTTACGAAAGTTCACCTCAGTTAAATAACTGATTTCATCATAGTCATAAAACACCACGCGCCCATGGCGAGTTACACCAAAGTTCTTCAAGAGCATATCGCCGGGGAAAATATTCGCCGCCGCCAGCTGCTTAATAGCTAAACCGTAATCTTCCAGCGCCTCATGGATTTGCTGCTCATTGGCGGTTTCTAAATAGATATTCAGCGGCGTCATGCGTCGCTCAGTCCAGCAGTGACGAATCAGCACCTCATCACCATGCACCTCTACAGTGGCAGGGGCGACATCCAGCAATTCTTCTAAACACTCAGGCTCAAACTTGCTGATCGGAAAGCGCAAATCGGCAAACTCTTGGGTATCCGCTAAACGCCCCACTCGGTCAACATATTTAACCATTCGATAGCGATCAATTACCGTGGCGCGATCGACGGTTTTCGAAGGTGAGAAACGGTCCTTAATAATTTTAAACACGGTATTAAAGCCGGGCAAAGTGAACACCGTCATCACCATGCCGCGCACCCCTGGCGCCATAATAAACTTATCATCGGTGGTTTCTAGGTGCTCAATTAAAGCGCGATAAAACTCAGTCTTACCTTGTTTATAGAAACCTATGGAGGTGTACAACTCAGATATATGCTTGCGCGGCAAAATACGCTGCAAGAAACTAATAAACTCTGCTGGATAGGCGACACGCACCATAAAGTATGAGCGGGTAAAGGAGAAAATAATGGAAACTTCTGCCTCATCAATAATCGCCGCATCCATACGTACGCCCTGACCTTCACGGTTGAGCACGGGGATAACCAGCGGCCACTGCTCATCCTGAGTAAAGACTCGGCCCACTAAATAAGCACCTTTATTACGGTACAGGCGCGAGCTATACAGTTCAATGCACAGCTCTGGATCTTTGCACACCCAGTCCGGCAGGTTAGCGCGCAACTGTTTCTCCAAGCGCTGCAAGTCACGCTCTTGATCTGCGTAAGGCACAGCAAAGCGGTAGTCTTCACTGATTTGTCGTAGCGCAGCAGCTAAATCGCCATGTGGGCGATAGGTGCGAATTTGCATCGGCGCATCGTGCTCACTTAAAGCAGAACGTGTGCTGTGTACAAACATGCAGTCGTCTGTAATCAGATCATGACTGAATAAACTATTGAAAATTGAGTTAAACCAGGTTTCTGATAGCTCGTCATCCAAACGCAAATCAATTTGACCAATATAGGATTTTTTAATCTGCGGCCAGCACTCAATGTTGAGCAAAACATCTTCGCCATACTCACTGAGCAAGGCTTCGCGAGCCAAATTGACGCGTATTTTATACAGCTGAATACGTGCCGCTGAGGCATCTTGAATTTCTTGCCACTGCGCCTTCTCAAAACGCTCACGACCTAGGTTAGTGATTTTCCGAAATTCTTCACGATAGTCATCAAAACCATCTAAAATCTGTCGCGCAATAGCAACAGCCGGACAACGAATAGCCATCAGACATACTCCTTCAATAGATATATAGCCAACCTACAGACGGCCTAACAAACACAACAGCCATCAGCTTGCGGCGGCTTATTGAGCCAACTCTTGCTCAGTAAACAAATCATCAAACAGCATACTCGACAAATAACGCTCGCCTGAGTCAGGCAGAATAACCACTATGGTTTTACCTTGCATATTTGGTTTTTCAGCCAAGCGCACCGCTGCTGCCATTGCCGCACCGCAGGAAATACCGCACAAAATACCCTCTTCACGCATTAAGCGTAGCGCCATGTTTTTCGCATCGTCATCGCTAACCTGCTCCACTTGATCAAGCATCGTTAAATCAAGATTCTTAGGTACAAAGCCAGCACCAATACCCTGAATTTTATGAGGTGCTGGTGCAGCGGCCTGCCCAGCTAATACTTGGCTAATCACCGGCGAGCTGGTTGGCTCAACCCCCACAGATAAAATCGGCTTAGCGCAGGTGTTTTTAATATGACGCGAGATGCCTGTCAGAGTACCGCCGGTACCAATACCACTGACTAAAACATCAATGGCGCCATCGGTATCACGCCAAATTTCTGGGCCGGTGGTTTTCTCATGCACAGCTGGGTTGGCAGGGTTATCAAACTGCTGCAGCACCAAGTATTTATCTGGCGCACTGGCAGCAATTTCATGGGCTTTATCAATGGCGCCCTGCATTCCCTTGGCTGGCTCAGTGAGCACCAGTTCAGCGCCCAAGGCTTTAAGGATTTTGCGACGTTCCAAACTCATCGAAGAGGGCATGGTTAAAATCAGCTTATAACCACGGGCAGCGGCAACAAAGGCTAAACCTATCCCGGTGTTGCCAGATGTGGGCTCAACCATAGTGACCCCAGGCTTTAACAACCCTGCCGCCTCGGCAGCTTGCACCATACTGACGCCAATGCGGCACTTAACTGAGCCTGCTGGGTTGCGCGACTCAACTTTAGCTAAAATAGTTACGCCTTTAGGCCCCAAGCGATTGATTTGCACTAAAGGTGTGTTACCCACGCTCTGCGCATTGTCGACATAAATACGGCTCATTCAGAAGACCTCAATTAATTGTTTTATATTACTGCGAGCCTAAAGCTCAGCGCGCTTAGCGTCCAGTCTGTTTTTCGCCGGTACTGCACGCAAAATGACCAAATCTGGCCTTACGTTCACAAACCTTAGGAGGGCAAGGTATAGTAAGTGGCATTTAGAACCATCCATTCACTTTACTTAAAACAATAACACGCAAGTCTTGCTGAGGTTTTCTATGAAGTTTTCCGGTACTCAATCGTACGTTGCAACAGATGATCTTAAATTAGCCGTTAATGCTGCCATTACTCTAGAGAAGCCTTTGCTGGTTAAAGGTGAGCCAGGCACAGGTAAAACTATGCTGGCTGAGCAGCTGGCTGAATCTTTTGGCGTCAAACTTATTACTTGGCACATTAAGTCCACCACTAAAGCCCACCAAGGGTTGTACGAATATGATGCCGTCAGCCGCTTACGTGACTCGCAGCTCAACTCTGACAAAGTCCACGATGTGCGCAACTACATCAATAAGGGCAAGCTATGGGAAGCCTTTGAAGCAGATGAGCGAGTCATCTTACTGATTGATGAAGTCGATAAAGCTGACATTGAATTCCCTAACGACTTACTGCAAGAAATCGACAAAATGGAGTTCTACGTCTACGAGACGAATGAAACCATTAAAGCCAAGCACCGGCCAATTATTATCATCACTTCCAATAACGAAAAAGAGCTGCCTGATGCTTTTTTACGTCGCTGTTTTTTCCACTACATTGCGTTCCCAGATCGCAATACGCTGCAGAAAATTGTTGATGTGCACTACCCTGACATCAGCCAGTCGTTAGTCAGCGAAGCCTTGGATGTGTTTTTTGATGTGCGACAAATCCCTGGCCTAAAGAAAAAGCCCTCGACCAGCGAATTAGTCGATTGGATCAAACTGCTAATGGCCGACAACATTGGTGAGGAAATCTTGCGTGAGCGTGATGTCACTAAGGCTATCCCACCACTGGCTGGCGCGTTAATTAAAAACGAGCAAGATGTAATGCTGCTTGAGCGCTTGGCTTTTATGAGCCGCCGCAAACGCTAAACACATGTGCTGCACGGATCTGCTGAATTTACCCAAACAGGTCCGTTGCACCTTTTACTTAAGAGGTCTGTAGCCATGCTGCTGAATTTATTTAATGAAATGCGCGCCGCAAAAGTGCCAGTTTCGGTGCGCGAGTTATTGGACTTAATCAATGCGCTCAAACACCACGTGGTGTTTGCCGACATGGATGAGTTTTATTACCTAGCGCGGGCCATTCTGGTTAAAGATGAACGCCATTACGACAAGTTTGATCGCGCTTTTGCTGCCTACTTTACAGGCATTGAAAACCTCGACCAACACATTGAAGCATTAATCCCAGATGAATGGTTGCGCCGTGAGTTTGAGCGTTCGCTGAGCCCTGAAGAGCGGGCCAAAATCGAGTCTCTGGGCGGTCTTGATAAGCTGATAGAGGCTTTTAAAGAGCGCTTAGAAGAACAAAAAGGCAAACATAAAGGTGGCAACAAATGGATTGGTACCGGCGGCACCAGCCCCTTTGGCTCAGGCGGTTATAACCCTGAAGGCTTTCGTTTAGGTAACGATGGCGAACGCCAAGGTCGCGCGGTTAAAGTTTGGGAACAGCGCGAGTACAAAGACCTTGATGATCAAGTAGAGATTGGTACGCGCAATATTAAAGTGGCGTTACGGCGTTTGCGTAAGTTTGCCCGCCAAGGTGCTGAGGAAGAGTTTGATTTAGACAGCACCATTAATCACACCGCTCGCGACGGCGGTTTACTCAATATCCAAATGCGTCCGGAGCGCCGCAATACGGTCAAGCTGCTGATTTTATTTGATATTGGCGGCTCGATGGATGAGCACGTGAAAATCAGTGAAGAGCTGTTTTCTGCCTGCCGCACCGAGTTTAAACACATGGAATATTATTATTTCCATAACTGCGTGTATGAAGGTCTGTGGAAAGACAACTCGCGGCGCTTTGACCAGCGTATTCCCACCCTGGATGTTCTGCAAAAGTATGGTGAGGATTACAAAGTGGTATTTGTAGGAGACGCGGCAATGTCACCCTACGAAATATCTCAGCCCGGCGGCAGTGTTGAGCACTGGAATGAAGAACCTGGCTATGTTTGGATACAGCGTTTTATGCAGAAGTTTAAAAAACTCATCTGGCTTAATCCGTATCCAAAATCAGCTTGGGACTACACGCATTCAACAACAATGATTCGCGAACTGATTGGTGATCAAATGTACCCACTGACCGTTGCTGGGCTTGAAGAAGGTATGGCTTATTTAGCTAAATAACATCCTTGCTGTAGCACTCGTCAGGGTAAATAATGAACTACCCGCCACTTTAGAAGTGGGGGAATTCTGCTCGGTATTTGTTAAATAAAGCTGGCTGGCAAGCTGCGCAGGGCTGCGGGCCAGCAATTTACCTTTACCGGTTACTGACTCTGACCTTGAGCAACAATCTCACCGCCACGCCACAAAATCCATTCGCCCGGCGCATAC
>JAAYTE010000173.1 GCA_012518175.1 Gammaproteobacteria bacterium
GATGGTTAAGCAGCGCCTCGCTGGTGCTGCGGCTAGCGTAGCCATGGACGGCGTAGCGCCCGAATGGGGGCCAGGATGACCCATTGAGGGAAGAGCAGCATTAGCGAGGTGCGCCTTGCGCATACGTTGCTTAGCCAGGATCTTTAGTGATTATCAGAAAACACAGGGGTGCACGCCGCGCTGCAGCATTAGCGAGGTGCGTCTTGCACATAAACAGATAAAATGGTGCGCACAGTGCTTCAGAGTAAGAGTTGTGCCGCATAAACTCAGCGTGAGTAAGACTTATTGTCAGAGTGATCGCCTTTCATGTGCCAAGGCCGTTTAGATACTGTAGAATCTCCAGCTTATAACTTTTATTAGCCTTGTTGATTCCATGAGGACCGCTATGTTCAGCCGTGATTTGACTATTGCCCGATATGACGCCGAACTTTTTGATGCGATGGAGAAAGAAGCCCAGCGCCAAGAAGAGCACATTGAGCTGATTGCATCTGAAAACTACACCAGCCCTGCGGTAATGGAGGCACAAGGTTCTGTGCTGACCAATAAATACGCCGAAGGCTACCCAGGAAAGCGCTACTACGGTGGTTGCGAGTACGTCGATATTATTGAACAACTGGCCATTGACCGCGCTAAAGAACTCTTTGGTGCAGATTACGCCAACGTCCAGCCACACGCAGGCTCACAAGCCAACGCCGCTGTTTACTTAGCGTTATTGGAAGGTGGCGACACAATTCTTGGCATGAGCCTAGCACACGGCGGTCACTTGACTCACGGTGCGAGCGTCAGCTCCTCAGGTAAACTTTACAACGCCATCCAGTACGGCATTAACGAAGCAGGCTTAATTGACTACGACGAAGTTGAACGCTTGGCTGTAGAGCACAAACCAAAAATGATCGTAGCCGGTTTCTCAGCCTACTCACAGGTTCTCGACTTCCCACGCTTCCGTGAAATTGCCGACAAAGTAGGTGCGTACCTGTTTGTCGATATGGCCCACGTTGCTGGACTGGTTGCTGCCGGTGTTTACCCCAACCCAGTACCATACGCAGACGTGGTCACCACCACTACCCACAAAACCCTACGCGGCCCACGTGGCGGCTTGATTTTAGCCCGCGCTAACGAAACCATTGAGAAAAAACTCAACTCCGCAGTCTTCCCAGGCACCCAAGGTGGCCCACTGGAGCACGTGATTGCTGGTAAAGCAATTTGCTTTAAAGAAGCCCTGCAACCTGAGTTTAAAGAGTATCAAAAACAAGTGATCAAAAATGCCCAAACCATGGCAGACGTATTCATGGAGCGCGGTTTTGATGTGGTATCAGGCGGCACCTTTAACCACCTGTTCCTCGTTTCCCTAATCAAACAAGACATTACCGGTAAAGATGCAGATGCTGCTTTAGGCGAAGCCTTTATTACCGTGAACAAAAACTCCGTACCTAACGATCCACGCTCACCTTTTGTAACCTCAGGTTTGCGCATCGGTACCCCAGCAGTGACCACACGCGGCTTCAAAGAAGCTGAGTGCCGTGAGTTGGCAGGCTGGATTTGCGACATCCTCGACAACATGGGCGACACCTCCGTGATTGACGCGGTACGCGCTAAAGTACAAGCAGTTTGCGCGAAGTTCCCGGTATACGGCAACTAAAAATCTGCTGCAACAAAAAACCCAGCCTAGGCTGGGTTTTTTGTGTCTGGCAAACAGCTGTTAGACCCTTAAGGCAAGTTTGTGCTGTTATAAAAAGCTTGCAACACCTGAACCAGATAGCCTAAATCTTTGCTGCCCGCTAGCTCACGAATTGAGTGCATGGCAAAGGTCGGCACGCCAATATCAATGGTTTGCACACCCAATTGGCCGGCAGTAATGGGACCAATGGTAGAGCCGCAACCCATATCACTGCGGGTGACAAAGCTTTGTACCGGCACCTTTGTTTGCTGGCAGAGCAGCTTAAAGAAACTCGAAGTTTCGCTGTTGGTGGCGTAACGCTGGTTGGCGTTAACCTTAATCACCGGCCCCTGATTAAGTAGCGGGCCGTGATTGCCATCATGCTTATCCGCATAGTTGGGGTGAATTCCGTGGGCGTTATCGGCGGAAATCAGTAAAGAGTGCTGCACACTGCGCACAAAGTCATCTTCGCTAATTAAAATACGGCGCAACACCTGCTCTAAAAATGGGCCGTCAGCGCCACAAGCAGAGTTAGAACCCACTTCCTCGTGATCAGTGCACACCAGAATCTGGCTGTATTGATCATCGCTATTGAGTAGGGCGGTTAAGCCGGCGTAGCACGACAGCAAGTTATCCAAGCGTGCTCCGGCGATAAAGTCTTGCTGCAGACCAATCACTGCTGCCGGTTGGCTGTCATAAAAACACAGCTCGTAGTCTAAAACTTCGGCATCTTGAATGCCGTGTTCGCGCTGCAGTTGCTCGGCCAGTAAGCTGCGGAAATCTTGGCTTTCTTCCCCTTGTAGCTGCGCTAGAATCGGTGGCAATTCAGTTTGCGCATTAATCGCCCAGCCGGTATTGGCCTCGCGGTTGAGGTGGATCGCGAGGCTGGGAATCGTGGCAATGGCCTGCTTAAAATCAATTAAGCAGCTTTGTAATTGCTGTTCGTGCTTAAAAGTGACACGTCCGGCCAGTGATAAATCGCGGTCAAACCAAGGGCTCAGTAAAACGCCACCATAGACTTCAACACCCAGCTGCCAATAGCTGTGCGCCGTGAGCTCTGGTTGTGGTTTGACTTTAAGACAGGGGCTGTCAGTGTGCGCACCAACCATACGAATGCCATGGGCAGCTGGATCGTGTTGGCCCAGTTTAAAAGCAATAATTGAGGAGTCATTACGGGTCACGTAATAGCGCCCTTGTGCCTCTAGCTGCCATGTTTCACGCTCATCTAAAGCGATATAGCCGGCTGCTTGCAACGCCACACACATGCTTTGCGTGGCATGAAAAGGGCTGGGTGAGTTGTGTAAAAAATCCAATAAACCCTGACTGGGCGCGTTGTACATGGTAACTCCAGCAATCAAAATAATAATAAAAGCTTAGCATTGTTGGCCGTGCGCGGCGACTTGTGGCATTTGCGTTGAGCGTTCGCGGCCAGTGCGCAAGGCTCAGTTGGACGCGGCTGGCGCAATGGGCCACAGCTTGATAGGCGCACCTTGAGCAGGCCAGAGCAGCAATTGCTGATGCTCGGCAAACTGCCAACGTTGCACCTTGGCTAAGGCGGCTAAAAAGCGCTGCTCTTGCTCCATCAACGCTGGTGCACAGAGCTTACGGGTGGTCACAATATCCTCTAGGCTGAATGTGTTGCCATTCAGTTGGTACTGGGCTGACCAGTTATTACAGCCCGCTAAGCCAGCCACACGTTGCTGATCAATAAAGTTTAAGGTGAGCATGCTGCGGTCAATTAATGGCCGCTCAGCAATCCATTCAACTTGATAGCTGGATGAACTTTGCAGCTGCATCGGGTTGCTCTGGCTGCTGCAGGCGGTTAAGGTCGCGGCAGCGCAGGCCAGTAAAATGATTTTTTGCATGGTTGCTACCTCTGCAATTGGATAAAAACGCCCTTAGGCTTCAGCTTTTTGACAGCTGCGGCACAGGTGGCGCCCATCACGGTTAATCCAGCCCAGTTCTAATAAGCGTTGTTCGGCAGCCGGTTGTTGAGCTGCTTTACCAAGACTGGCATCCACGGCGAACTCTAAATCCAATAAGCTATTGCAGCCATCGCACTGTACTTGCCAGGAATGGATGGCTAACTCTTTAAAGGCTGGGCCGGTCGCTACAGCGGTCCATTGCCCAGGCGGGTTTATCAGGTGACGGACTTTGCTCACTTGCAGGCGCATACTCAGTGATTTGCTGCCTTTGAGGCTGACATGCAAAATATCACCCACTTGAATGGCACCGCCAACGCCAGTGACTTGATACTGTCCTGGAATCAGTGCGCGGCACTCGGTTAGGGTGTGCTGCGGGTTGAGTAGGGTGTAACGAAAATCGTGTTCGGCCATGCCGATCTCCAAAAAATAGTAACCACGGTGACGCTAAGCTATTAATCAATGCCCAGCTTTTTTAAACGGTAGCGCAATGAACGGAAGGTCAGGCCCAGACGCTCTGCTGCAGCTGTGCGGTTCCAGCGGGTTTCCTCAAGGGCTTGAGTGATCAGTTTGCGCTCAACCTCTTCTAAGTGCTCTTCAAGGTTATCGATGTTTTCCAGGGCGTACTGGCTAAGGTCGTTGCTAGGGGCGAGCTGTGGGGCTGCTTGCGCTTTTGCTGCGACTGTTGGTTGCGGTGCTGCGCTGGGCATGTGGTTGGTTTTTAAATCATGGGGATGAATAAACTCACCCTCAGCTAAGGTGTAGGCCCGCTCCAAAATATTTTCCAATTCACGCACGTTGCCGGAAAAAACATAGCCTTGCAGTTTGGCTAAGGCATCTGGGTGTAGGCGCACGGGTAAACCATCGGCACTTAAGCGCGCTAAAATAGAGTTGCTCAGTTGCTCAATGTCTTCTGGACGCTCACGCAGCGGCGGTACTAACAGCTCAATCACATTGAGGCGATAGTATAAGTCTTGACGAAAACGCTCGGCAGATACTTCATGGGCAAGGTTTTTATGGGTGGCACTTAAAATGCGCACATCGACCAATTGTTCTTGCTGACTGCCCACTGGACGAATGGCTTTTTCTTGTAAAGCGCGTAGCAGTTTAACTTGCATGGCCAAGGGCAAGTCCGCCACTTCATCGAGAAACAAAGTCCCGCCATGGGCGGCTTGGAATAACCCCGGTTTATCCTCTGTGGCACCACTAAAGCTGCCTTTTTTATGGCCAAAAAATTCACTTTCCATCAGTTCTGCAGGAATTGCACCACAGTTGACTGGAATAAAGGGCTGTTGTGCGCGTCCGCCTTGCTGGTGAATTTGCCGTGCGACCAACTCTTTACCACTGCCTGACTCACCGCTGATGTAGACCGGGGCTTGGCTGCGGGCCAGTTTAGCAATTTGGCTGCGCAGTTTTTGCATCGGTAACGAACTGCCTAAGAGTGGGCCTTCAGTCACTGGCGCTGGCGCGGTGGGTTCTTTGCGCAAACGCAAGGCGCTGCTGACCAGCTCCCGTAAACGCACAAGGTCCACAGGCTTGGTAATAAAATCAAAGGCTCCGGCTTTTAAAGCTTGGGTGGCCGTGTCCACGCAACCGTAAGCGGTGATCATGGCTATGGGAATTTGGCTGTGGTTTTTTTGTACAAACTTAATGATATCGAGACCCGTGCCGTCTGGTAAGCGCATGTCCGTTAAACAAAGATCGAAAGATTCACGTTCGAGCCATTGGTAAGCCTCTTTGACATTGCAAGCGCTGCGGGTGTGCAGGTTCATGCGGCCAAGAGTGATCTCCAAAAGCTCACGAATATCAGGTTCGTCATCAATGATTAGGGCTGTTTGTTGACTCATAAGTTATGCGCTCAATTTGTGCGGGTGTGCAAAGGTGATTCTAAAGCAGCTGCCGCCGTCGGCACGGGGGCTGTAGTCTAAACGGGCTTGGTTGCTTTCACAGAGCTCTCGGGAAATATACAAGCCAAGCCCCGTGCCTTTGTTTTCCGTGGTGAAAAAAGGCTCGAAGAGGCTGTGCTGGTCGCCTAGTTCAACGCCAGGGCCATCATCTTGCACTTCCAAGGTCGGCAAGTCGGTTTGCGGGTGGCGGTAGAGCAGCAACCAAACCTGACTTTGTGCATGGTTTTTACTGCTGTAGCGCATGCCGTTTTCCACCAGATTCATCAGTACTTGATCCAGTTGGTGCGGGTCCATGCGGGTTTTTAAACCGCGCCCCTTGGTGCTCAGATGCAGGGTTTTATTGGCTGGTGCTTGCTCTCGAAATTCGCTGGCAAAACGGTGTAGCCAATATTTTAAATCCAGCAGCTGTGGCTCGGCATCACGCTGTCGAGACAGCTGCAGGACGTTTTCAATCACGGTATTCATGCGCCGCGATTGATCTTGAATAATTTGTGCTAAGCGCCGGTCTGCGTTGTCCAGTGC
>JAAYTE010000174.1 GCA_012518175.1 Gammaproteobacteria bacterium
CAGCAGTCGACAAACCGCGCGTGGTGTATTTTACCTCCTGTGCTTCCCAAGTGATGGGACCTGCTCATTTAGATGCCGAACAAACACCGCTGCGTGAGAAAACCCAACAGCTGCTGGAGAAAGCAGGCTTTCAAGTGGTTTACCCAGAAGGCATGGACAGCAACTGCTGCGGCCAACCCTTTGCTTCTAAAGGTTATCCAGAGCAAGCAGCAGATAAGCTCAATGAGCTGGCTCTGATGTTGTTACGCGCCAGCCGCAATGGCCAGGATCCGATTTATTCCGATACCAGTCCTTGCACCCTACGTTTACTCAAAGACCTAAATGACCCGCGGTTAAACATCTACGACTCGGTACGTTTTCTACAAGAAGAAGTACTGCCACGGGTAGCTATTCAGCCACTGCCAAGCAAAATCGCCGTGCATATCACCTGCAGCACTCAGCACCTACAGCAAAGCAGTAACTTTTTAGCTGTCGCTAAAGCCTGTGCGCAAGAGTTGGTCATTCCAGAAGGGATTCATTGCTGTGGTTTTGCTGGCGACAAAGGCTTTACCTTGCCTGAGCTTAACCAACACGCCCTGCGCAATTTAGCTGTGCAAGTTGAAGGCTGCAGCGCTGGCTTCTCCACCAGCCGTACCTGCGAAATAGGCCTAAGCAGTTATAGCAACCTCAGCTACCAGCACTTGGTGTACTTAGTGGATAAAGTCAGCAGCGCTAAAGCTTGAAATAAGATAGCGCTCGCAAGCTTAAGCTAAAAACCAAGCTTGCGATGTGCTAATACTTTTCAGCCAGAGCAATGGCCTGCTGCACTTGCTCGGTAAACTCCGAGCTCCCATGATAGGTAAGAACCAGCGTTTCAATGGCGCGGGTCATGGCCACATAAAGCAAACGCGCCTCGTTTTCTAAGTTGCTTTTCTTATTTGGCATTTGATTGAGATGAGGAATAAATACGCTGTCAAACTCCAAACCTTTACTGGAAGCCATGCTGACCACCTTCACGCTAGGCACATCACTGTAGAGCTGCATTTTATTGCTTTCTTTACTGGTGCTGACAAAAGCAATGCCTAATCCTGCTAAGGCCTTTTCTAAGTTTTTAGTCTGAAGGTTGTGCCGGTATAAAATGGCTATTTTGTCAGCACAGACACCTTGTTGAATCTGTTGAGCAATGCGTTCAGCGATATAATTCGCCTCAGCTTCTGCAGTCGCAAAGCACTGCAACTCAGGCATATCACCGCGTCGGCCAGCACTATCAGGACTCAAAGTGGGGATCAGGTCTTCCTGTTGCTCAGCAGTTTCAGTAAAAATAGAGCGGGCAAAATGTTTCGCAACCATCAGTATTTCTAGGGTGTTACGGTAATTAGTGCGCAATACTGTGGTGCGGCCACGGGCTTGAATGCCCACACTGGAAAAAGTGAAACCCAGGGTCTTTTTATTTTTATAAATCGACTGTGCATCATCGTAAAGTACCAGCAAAGAATCACTCTCTGGGTCCAGTAGTGGCACCACGACTTTAAACCAGTCCGCCTCAAAATCATGAGCCTCATCAATCAGAATCGCTGCATATTGGTGATGATCAATTTTACCCGCCACCACTGCATCGATAGTGCTGCTCACTTGACGCTGATAAGCCGGTGCCGATCCTTCTGCTATTTTAACTTGATGACGCTCTAATAACTTTTTGCACCAGCCATGAAAATGTACAACTTCAACCTTATCAGTAGCTTGGCCGTGCTGAATGACTTGCTGTAAACGACTGGCTAACGATTTGTTGTAACACAGCACCAATACAGGCTTTGTTGCCAGCGCAGCTAAATACTGACTGCGATAACCCAATATCATGGTTTTGCCACTGCCGGCGACACCATGAATCACTCGATGCCCGCGACCTAGCGAGCGTGCTAGCTGCTCTTGCTGCAAATCCATAACCTTCACCAGAGAAGGCAGCGGCGCTTGCTCTTCACTGAGCAAACCAAATTGCCCGCTCTCGGTGTTAATGCGCACTTCTGGGTGCAAGTGATAACGCACACGGTCCACCTGCTCTGGGCGCAACTGGCAAGGGAACACCTGATGAAACATATTCCATAAGCGCTGCTGAAACATTTCTGGCGAGGTCGACTCAAGCATCTCATCTTGACAGATGACCCGATCCGCATCGAGCGCACGACCCAACTGCTGCTCATCAAACATCTTTCGGGTGATATTACTCAGCACCACACCCCAACCATAAGGCATGATGAGCTTGCCCTTATATTGGCCAGCTGTTTGCTGCAAGAGCCGGTCTTTTTCCAGCAACACGGCTGCCTCTAAGGCATAAATGCGTGCTTGCGTCAGTGGGTTTTTATCAGTGACAAAATCGCCATTGACCTTCAGTTTTACCTGCCCTAGATCTAACGAGTCGATGGTATCTATATGCCAATCTTTGACTTCTAAAATTAACAAGCCACGTCCCGGGTGCAGCACCATAAAGTCAGGCTGCAAAGCTTTAGGTCCAACGGGCACATTAAACCAACATAGGTAATCATTCCCAAGCTTTTTATCTAAACGCTCGGCAAAGCGTCGCTCACCATTAGTATCAAATACACATGCACTACGTGCTGGAAAAAATAACGCCATTCACCTTCGCCTTAACTGCAAATTTCCATTTTAGAAGCGCCTAAGATTAATACTTATATAAATTATCTCAAGCCGAACAGTCCACGCTGCTCTGTCTAGCAATCGAATCCTAATAGCCGTCGCGTTACAACTCGTCGTACCAACGTCCACCTGTGCTTACTATGTAGTACCCAACGTTTTAATTAACGCTCGCTACTCAGCCTACAAAATACAACAACGTATAAAATCCAGCCAAACTGACCAGCACCGACAGCAACATATTTTTAATCACCAAAGCGCAGCCAATACTAAACAATGCGGCATAGGTGTAAGGGTTACTGGACAAGCCGTTTAAGCCGCTATCACCGAGCAAAATGGGCCCGCAAATTGCGGTCAATAAACACGGTGCAGAATACTGTAAGGCTTGGCGAATAAAGCTCGGTAAGCGAATGGGTAAACGCGGCTCTAATAACACATAACGATTCAGCAAAACGATGCCGGCCAGCACAAAAATTAGCAACCAAGTCATGGTGCCTCCCCGCGCCAGCGTGCTACGACCACAGCGCAGAGCATCCCCAATAAGCCGGCAATAACAATAGCCCCCGCTACCGCAAAACTGTTGAGTAGCAAAGATAACACCAGCGAAACCACCACCCCAACTAAACTGCTTAAGCGTTTAATCATCGGCACAACAATGGCAATAAAAGTTGCCACTATGGAAAAGTCTAAATGGTAGTCAGCCAGGTTAGGCACCGAAGCCGCCAGCACCACACCTATCGCGGTAAAGCCGATCCAAGCTAAATAAAAGCATAAACCTGCACCCATTAAATAGGCAAAATCGTATGACTTTTTACCCACACTTAAGGCAAATAATTCATCAGTGAGCAAGAAGGCCACGGGCAGGCGTTTTTTAAACGGCAAACTGGACACATGCTCGCGTAAAATCAACGCATAGAGCAAATGCTGCGCGGTAATCACTAAAATAGTTAAACAAATGGCAATAAAACCGCTGCCAGCAGCCACCATACTGATGGTCACCAGTTGCGCCGCACCGGCAAAGACAAACACCGACAGCCCCATACTTTGTAGCGGTGTAAACCCATGGCTCACCGCCATTGAGCCTGCCAACACCCCCCAAGGTAAGACCGCCAAGCACAAGGGAATAATATGCAAAGCACCCAGCCAAAAACGCTGCCGACTGGATGAGGTTTGATCATTCATAAACAATAACTGCAGAAAAATTAAGACGCTGAGTCTAACGCAAAACTAAGCAGTGGCGCAGAGCTGTCCTGTAATCAATACAGATTTTAAAATAGGCGGCTGATTTATCCAGCAAGCTGCAAAGCAGCCGTATTTGCTTCACAAGCGCGCCAATATCGCCAAGATCGCCCAAAAATTCAAACCCAAACTTATTAACACCATCAGTCAAACACTAGCGCCAAGGCTTTTGGGCCAAGAAAATAGTATGCCGACTGCCTTTGCCCGGTCGCGCCCGTACAGTACGCACAGTAACAATGAAGCCGGCCTTTTTCAGCTGAATGGGAAATAAGGCATCAGCGCCAGCAGACCACACTGCCAGCATTCCTTCAGGGCGTAAGCTGTTATACAAAGCCTCTAGACCACGGCTGGAATATAACCAGTTATTATTGCTGTGGGTAATGCCTTCTGGACCGTTATCCACATCCAATAAAATGGCATCAAAGTCTGGCTGCTCCAGTTTGATTAACTCAGCAATATCGCCCACACGAATCTTACAACGTTCATCGCTCAAAGGACGACCTGCACATTCGCCCAGCGGGCCCTGATTCCACTCCACCACTTCTGGAATCAGCTCTGCTACCGTCACTTGCGAATTGGCATTCACACTGGCCAATGCTGCGGCCAAGGTATAGCCCATCCCCAAACCACCAACTAAAACCTTGGCTTGATCTTTTTCTTTAATATGCGCACAGCCAAGCTTGGCCAATTCTTCTTCAGAATTATACAGGCGGCTATTCATCAACTCGCCACGCACGCCAGACAAACGAATTGAGAACTCATCCTCGCGGCGAAATAGCGTTAACTCACCGCCATTGTTAGGAATAATGGCGGTGGCAAGCTTGCTTAATGGCTTCATGCTATCTCTTTGTGGGCTATGTAATTTTTGAGGATCGCACTGTAGATCTATTTACCAACAGAAGCTACAAGGATTCACAGCCCACAGCTGTTATTGGCAGTGCCCAGCAGAGTTTTCTGCAATAACACGAGCAACAAGGCGCAGCACAATGCATTACGCCATGTACGTTTGCTGCTACCGTACTTTGTAGAGCCAATCTTCAGTTAAAAACTTCTCAGCAACCAATGCCTTGGCGCTGGCCAATTCCTCAGGTAAATAATCGCCCGTTTGCGCTTGGTGACGTTGAGCAAAATGCTGGATAAAAGCCTCGATAATCGCATCACGACTTAAGCCTGTTTGGCTGCG
>JAAYTE010000175.1 GCA_012518175.1 Gammaproteobacteria bacterium
CGCGAAATTTGGGACATACAAGAACGCTTGCCGCGCCGTGCGGGTAAACGCGCTGATACCTTATTAGCCCACCCACGCTTTCGCGCCGCCTATGACTTTTTATTGCTGCGTGAAAGTGCTGGCGAACAAACCCAAGGTTTAGGCAAATGGTGGACGCAATACCAAGACGCCAGCGACAGTGTGCGCCGCGACATGATTGCCGAATTATCCGGCAAAGGCGACAAACCGCGCAGCAAGCGCCGCCGCAAGCCGCGCACCAGCAAACCTAAACATACCCAGCCGAGTCCCCATTAATGGAACAGGTGTACATTGGTTTAGGCAGCAACCTCGCTGAGCCTGAACAACAACTGGATGCTGCTTTACAAGCCCTCGCACAATTGCCGCAAAGCCGTTTAGTGGCAACCTCTGCGTATTACTCCAGCGCGCCACTGGGACCAGCGGATCAACCGCGCTACACCAACGCAGCAGCGCTGTTAGAAACCAGCCTGGCTCCCTTGGCGCTACTCGATCAGTTGCAAGCCATTGAGCGCAACCAAGGCCGTGAACGCAAAGCCGAACGCTGGGGGCCGCGCACGCTGGATCTGGATATTTTATTGTTTGGTCAGCGCATTATTGACGATGACCGCCTCTGTGTTCCGCATTATCATATGCACGCCAGACCTTTTGTCTTGCTGCCACTGGCAGAGCTTTGCCCTGCTAAGCTACAACTACCCGATGGCCGCCAATTTGCGGATTTACTCAGCGCTTGCCCTGTTGATCCAACCCTGCAACGCTTGCATACTCCTAAAATTTGCGCCATTCAACCGGTCGATTCATCTACACATGATTGACTTACAGTTAAGTCGTCTGGGCTCTAATAGCCTTGATGCAAGTACCCTTCAAGGTACCAACGAGGACTCCTTGCATGTCTGATGTCACCTTGACAACGCTATTAAACTTAAAGCAACGTGGCGAAAAAATTGCCATGTTAACCTGCTATGACGCCACCTTTGCCGCCACCGCCTGCGCCGCTGGAGTTGAGATTTTATTGATCGGCGACTCCTTAGGCATGGTGCTCCAAGGCCACGACAGTACGCTGCCGGTCACCATTGACGATATGGCTTACCACACTGCGGCAGTCAAACGCGGTAACAAAGGCGCATTAATCCTTAGCGATCTATCCTTTATGAGCGCTGCCACCCTTGAGCAAACCTACCAAAGCTGCGCCAAACTGATGCAAGCCGGCGCGCATATGGTCAAACTCGAAGGCGGCGCTTGGCTGGCCGAAACCGTGAGCTTATTGGCTGAGCGCGGCATTCCCGCCTGCGTTCACTTAGGTCTAACACCACAATCAGTCAACGTCTTTGGTGGCTATAAAGTACAGGGCCGCGGTGAAGAGCAAGCACAAAAAATGCTCGACGAAGCCATCGCCCTGGAGCAAGCCGGTGCTGCCCTCCTCTTATTAGAGTGTGTACCCAGTGCGCTGGCGGCGCGCATCAGTGCTGCCGTGCAAATCCCAGTGATTGGCATTGGCGCAGGCCCAGACACCGACGGCCAAGTATTGGTTCTGCACGACATGCTGGGTTTATCCCTGACTGGCCGCACACCGAAGTTTGTGCGTAACTTTATGCACGGCCAAGCCAGCATCGCCGAGGCCCTCAGCCTTTACACCCGTTCAGTCAAAGACCAATCATTCCCCGCTCCAGAGCATGAGTTTAGCGCATGAATACCGTACAAACTTTGCAGCAGTTACGCGCCGCCATTAGCCAAGCACGTAGCGCCGACAAACGCATTGCCTTAGTCCCCACCATGGGCAACTTACACGCCGGGCACATTGCTTTAATCAAACAAGCAGTGGAGCGCGCGGACTTTGTCGTCGCCAGCATTTTTGTTAACCCGCTGCAGTTTGGCCCCAATGAAGACTTAGACAGCTACCCACGCACCCTAGCGGAAGATCAAAGCAAACTCTTTGATGCCGGCTGCAACCTGTTATTTACTCCAAGCGCAGAAGACATGTACCCGCAAGGTATGGATCAGCACACCACCGTCAGCGTCCCCGGTGTTTCTGCCGGTTTATGTGGCGGTAGCCGCCCTGGGCATTTTGATGGCGTGGCCACTGTTGTGTGCAAGCTGCTCAACATGGTGCAGCCCGATATGGCGCTATTTGGCGAGAAGGATTATCAGCAGCTGGCGGTGATCCGCAAAATGGTTGCTGACTTAAATATGCCGGTACAAATTTTTGGCGTGCCCATTGTGCGCGATGAGGATGGCCTCGCATTATCCTCCAGAAATGGGTATCTTAGCGCGCAACAACGTGCCAGCGCCCCTGCTTTGCAGCAATGCATGCAGGCTGTTAAAGCACATATAAAAAACGGCCGCAATGATTACGCAGTGCTCTTTGAGCAATTCAACACAGACCTACAAGCCGCAGGTTTCCGCCTCGACTATGTAGAGCTGCGCGACGCTCTGAGCTTACAATTGGCCGATGCAAACAGCACTCAGTTGGTCTTGCTCGCCGCAGCGTATCTAGGCACAACACGCTTGATCGACAACCTGATCTTTGAGCTGTAATAACGACAGACGCTAAGCCACGGCGCGCAAATCGCCCGTGCTATGCCGAGTAGAAAGAGGAAAACACCATGCAAACCATTATGCTCAAAGCAAAACTGCACAGAGCTATCGCCACTCACGCCGTCGTTGATTACGAAGGTTCCTGCGCCATTGATGGCGACTGGTTGGATATGTCAGGAATTCGTGAGTACGAACAAATTGATATTTATAACGTGACCAATGGCGAGCGTTTCACCACCTATGCAATTCGTGGTGAAGCCGGTTCACAAATTATTTCCGTTAACGGGGCCGCTGCCCATAAAGCAGCTGTGGGCGATGTGTTAATCATTTGCGCCTACTGCCTGTATGACGAAAATGAGTTGGCCACCCACGAGCCACGTTTACTCTACATGGGTAAAGACGGCTCCCTGAGCCACAGCAGCAACGCCATTCCCGTACAGCTGGCCTAAGCTCGCAGTACGCAATGTTTGCGGTGGTTCTATACCACCCTTTACTTGAACAAGCAGGTTGGCATCATGCCCCATTACCATAACCCTCTTGATGCCAGCCAACTCCCTGCTTGGCAGCAATTACAGCAGCAGCGGCTAAACATGCAAGACTTTCGCATGACAGAGGCCTTTGCTGCTGATGCGCAGCGTTTTCAGCGCTTTTCGTTAAACCATGACGGCATGCTGTTGGATTTTTCGAAAAACCTGCTGGATGACACCACCCTAGACCTGCTTATGCAACTGGCTGAACAAAGCCAATTGCAGCCTGCCATTGCAGCCTTATTCAATGGCGAGCCGGTCAATGCTTCCGAGCAACGCCCCGCCCTGCACACCGCTTTACGTCGCCCCATTGGTGACAGTTTAGTGGTGGATGGTGAGGATTTAATCCCGCTGATTCATGATGTGCTCAACAACATGACCGAGCTGGTCAATCGCATTCACAATGGTTTGTGGCGCGGTTATAGCGAAAAGCCCATCACCGATATCGTCAATATTGGCATTGGTGGCTCGTTTTTAGGCCCGCAACTGGTGTCTGAAGCTTTACTGCCCTTTGCTCAACAAGGGGTGCATTGCCACTTTCTAGCCAATATTGATGGCAGCGAGTTTCATGAGCTCAGCAACAGCCTGAATGCCGAAACCACCTTATTTATTGTCTCGAGTAAGTCTTTTAGCACCCTCGAAACCTTAAAAAATGCCCAAGCAGCGCGCAGTTGGTATTTAGCCCAAGGCGGCAGTGAAGCCAGTATTCACCGCCACTTTATTGCCGTTTCCAGCAATATCGAAGCGGCTGTGGAGTTTGGCATTGCCGCAGAAAACATCCTGCCCATTTGGGACTGGGTGGGTGGACGCTACTCCCTGTGGTCAGCCATTGGTTTACCCATTGCGCTGTATATTGGCATGTCCAACTTTAAAGAGTTGCTAGCCGGCGCGTGGAGCATGGATCAACACTTCCAAAACGCTCCTTTTGCAGAAAACATGCCAGTGATTCTGGCCATGCTCGGCATTTGGTACAGCGACTTTTGGCAAGCACAAAGCCACGCCATTTTGCCCTACGACCATTACTTGCGTAATTTCACCCAGCACTTGCAACAGCTGGATATGGAATCCAATGGCAAGCATGTGCGCCAAGATGGCTCAGCCCTCAGCTATCCCAGCGGCTCGGTTATCTGGGGTGGTGTCGGCTGTAATGGCCAACATGCCTATCACCAACTCTTGCACCAAGGCACTTTATTAGTCCCTGCGGATTTTATCGTGCCAGTAGTCAGCCATAATCAAATTGCCGACCATCACCAATGGCTGTACGCCAACTGCTTATCCCAAAGCCAAGCCTTAATGCAAGGTAAAAGCCTGGAACAAGCCGCACAAGAGCTGCGTGACAAAGGCCTGCCAGAAGATGAAGTGGCTCGCCTCGCACCACACAAAGCTATTCCAGGTAACCGCCCTAGCAATACCTTAGTGCTCGAGCGCATTTGCCCACGGCGTTTGGGCGCATTGATTGCTTTGTACGAGCATAAAGTGTTTGTGCAAAGCGTAGTCTGGGGCACCAATGCCTTTGACCAATGGGGTGTGGAGCTGGGTAAGGTGCTCGGTGAAGACGTCTACCAACGCCTAACCGGCCAAGCCTCGCTGAACGGCGCGGACGCCTCCACCCAAGGCTTAATTAACTTCTTTAGAAACCGCCACCGCGGCTAAAGTAGACAAAGATTTTCCAAGTGACTGAGCAGCGCCATCAACAGCCCTGTTCAGTGAATCCCTAAGTAAATATAAGAGGAAATCTCCATGCACGAAGTCGTCATTGTTGCCGCCACGCGCACCGCAATTGGTAGTTTTCAAGGCAGTTTAGCCAAAATCCCCGCACCAGAATTAGGCGCTATTGTAGTGCGCAGCCTATTAGAGCAAAGCGGTGTTGCCCCTGAGCAAGTAGATGAAGTAATTCTTGGTCAAGTGCTAACGGCCGGTAGCGGACAAAACCCCGCACGGCAAACGGCGATCCATGCTGGCCTGCCCTTCAGCACTCCAGCTTTCACCTTGAATAAAGTCTGCGGGTCCGGCCTGAAAGCCCTACACTTAGCCGCACAAGCTATCCGTTGCGGCGACGCAGAAATAGTTATTGCCGGTGGCCAAGAAAACATGAGCCTGTCCCCCTACGTAATGCCCGGTGCCCGTACTGGTCTGCGCATGGGTCATGGCAAAGTTGTCGACACCATGATTGAAGACGGTCTATGGGATGCTTTCAATGATATCCACATGGGCATCACCGCAGAAAACCTAGTAGATAAATACAACTTAACTCGCGAACAGCAAGATACATTTGCCGCTGCTTCACAGCAAAAAGCCAGCGCTGCTATTGCCGCTGGCCGTTTTGTAGATGAAATCACCCCCGTGAGCATTCCGCAGCGCAAAGGTGAGCCGATCATTTTCGATACAGATGAGCAGCCGCGCGATGGCACCACCGCTGAATCCTTAGGTAAACTGCGCCCAGCCTTTAAAAAAGATGGTTCAGTCACCGCCGGCAACGCCTCAACACTCAATGACGGTGCTGCTGCAGTCATGCTAATGAGCGCTGAAAAAGCTAAAGAACTGGGCCTGCCAATCTTAGCCCGTATCGTTGCTTATGCTAATGCTGGCGTAGAGCCAACCATCATGGGTATTGCTCCAGTAGCAGCTACACAGAAGTGCCTGAGCAAAGCCGGCTGGAATGTAGCAGATCTCGACCTAATTGAAGCCAACGAAGCCTTTGCCGCACAAGCCTTGAGCGTCAACCAAGAACTGGGCTGGGATACCGAGAAAATCAACGTGAATGGCGGTGCGATTGCCATTGGCCACCCAATTGGTGCATCAGGCTGCCGTATTTTAGTAACTCTCTTACACGAAATGCAGCGCCGTGATGCCAAAAA
>JAAYTE010000025.1 GCA_012518175.1 Gammaproteobacteria bacterium
AAAACTGGTTAATGCTTAGTCTACTGCGATTGCCCGAGGCTGGCAAAGCCAGTGTAAATAACGCCCTAAGCCTGCCAGCGCGGGGTGGCGGCGGTAACTGAGTTCGGTGCTCACCAGCTCTGGTGCGGCGATTTTTTGGCGAAATTGCGGTGGCATATAGTCATGAAAAACTCGAATACCACTGCGTTGCTGAATATGCCATAAAGGCTCAACTTGAGCGGCAAGCTCACGTGGATCCAAGGGTTGCTGTGGCGTTAAGCCGCCAGCATCGCCAGTGAAGCGCTGTTGACTGAGCTTGCGCAAATTGCCTTTGATTAGGTTTTGTAAAATCAGCCCATCTTTGTTGTAAAAAGCTAAAGACAGCCAGCCATCCGCCGTGGTTAAGCGGTGCATTGCTGCGAGAATTTGGCTTTGTTCAGCTAGCCATTCGAGCACGGCATGACAGAGCACAAGATCATACTTTTGTTCTGCTTGCTGCGTGAAGCTTTGCCAATCTGCATGGATAAACTGCGCTTGGCAGCCTGCTTCAGTAAAACGTTGTTGCGCTGCTTCGAGCATCGACAAGGCTGGTTCAACTAAGGTGACTTGATGGCCTTGCTCAGCCAGCCACAGCGCCATATGGCCCAGGCCCGCACCAATATCCAATACCCGTAACTGACGTTTGGGCAGCACTTCATTGAGGTCGGCTTGCAATACCGCTAAACGAATTGCACCTTTATTGCTGCCGTAAATCTTTTTCGCAAAGCGGATGCTGAGGTTATCAAAATGCTGGTCGTGCATAAGGACTCTTAAAAAAATAAATATTAAGTAGTCAGGGCAGTGCCAGAAAGCACTTACGCTGCTGGAAAATGTATGGATTTGCGCGTTAGAAGAAAGGCAGGATAGAAGGTGACTCTTCTTCTGGTTTATCTTTGAGCGGGCATTCCGCACGCACGCCATAGTCGTCTATGCTGCACGGGCGTACACGGCGCTTATCATTTAATGTCGTTTGCCGTAAATGAAAGGGCTGCGCTGGCGTACGCTCTAACACCGCACCCTGTTCATTGATGATTTCAACTGCCAGTTGGTGGGTGCCGCGATCAATGTCGCGCAAACGAAATACTGGGCTGCGACTGGGTTCTGCAACAACTTCGCCGTCTAAAAATATGCGGTAGCGGTGGCCATCTTGCAGTGCTGGCTCGCTGCTCACAGTGACAGTCAGTTGCCGCTCATTGGCGCGCACCGTGGCGTCTGGCTCGGGCGCTAAAATGCGCAAGATCTGGTACTGCAGGACTAAGCTGCTGGAATCACTTTCGTAGACCGGAGGCGGCTGGATAACTTGCACCTTTGGTGTCGCGGGCAGTTTGTTAGTGGGGGCAACATTAACTTTTTCGGCGTGCTGATGTTGCGGCGGTTGATCGGTATAAACGCGCTCGCCGTCGCTATCTATATATGTGTATATCGCGGCTAAAGTCACGGGCGCAGAGCTCAAGAGCAGTGCGCCGATAATGCTGCGCAGTATCATGGCGCAGAGCGAGGTCTAGGTTTACGGTCACCTAAGTGCACACGTTGTATGGCAACAGTCTGTGCAGCACTGGTTTGCAGCACCTGATTATCGCTGGACAGCACTTGCACTGCGAGCTGATGCTCACCGCGAGATAAGTTAATCACGTTGATTGTAGTGGAGTGTCCCGCTGGGCCGTAGGCTTGCCCGTCAACGAGCAGTTGCAGACGGTCTTGGCTAGCGAGCTCGGGGTTAATCGCCACTTGCACAGTAAAGTCACCGTTATTTGCCCGTATTGCTTGATCGTCAGGCAAGCCTGTTAACTCTAGGGTGCTATAGGGGATGGCTGGCTCTGCGTCAGCGTCTAGGTCGCTATCAGCGGTTAAGCTGGGATCAGTGAAGTTATCTGCTGGGGGCTGCATGTCTACAGTATTGACTGTAGGCAGTTCCACGCTAGTGGCATCAATACCTTCAGGTGGTTGGTCTGTGTAAACGCGGTTCCCTTGTTGATCGATATATTGATAAATTTGTGCGCTGGCTGGTACTGCAATTGCCAGTGAAATAGCTGCTAATAAAAGGCGCATACAACAACTCCTGTTCAGAATGACTTAAGCGTTACACGCTCTGTTGGGTTAGGCAAGTGTTTCGCTGCTGTGCTGTGCTCAAGAACACGTAATTAACTGCTGTTTGCTGATTAATAAAAACTGAAATGTGTTGCCGTGCCGCGTAGACTATAAAGGCGCAGGTTAGTCGCTTTATCAAAGAGGGTTGGGTAAGTTATTAACCTGTTTTTTAGAATACTGTGCATTAGGGACTAGCGCTGACAGCAGGCAACAGTCAAAATAGCACACTAAATTTTTATTGCGCGTCTCGCCCTCGGTTGTAAACACTCTCCTAGTCTGGCCGAGACAGGAACAGTGGCGAGCGCACCGCCCCAAAGCCTGTTGCTGGGTGGGCACATCGTTTATGAAGTCTTGGAGACCATGATGTCAAAGTCGCTCGAATTAATACAAACCCATAACGCAAAATGGATTGATTTGCGTTTTACTGATATCGGTGGGCAACAGCACCATATCACTATGCCAGCCCGTGATGCTGATGATGATTTTTTCGAGCAAGGTAAAATGTTTGACGGCTCCTCTATGGCGGGCTGGAAAGGTATTGAAGCATCGGACATGATTTTGCTGCCCGATGACAGCACCGCAGTTATGGACCCGTTCACCCAAGAGCCAACTTTGATTTTGGTGTGTGATGTGATTGAACCGTCCACCATGCAGGGTTATGACCGCGACCCACGTGCTATTGCTTGCCGTGCGGAGCAGTACTTAAAGTCCACGGGGATTGGCGACACTGTATTTGTAGGGCCTGAACCTGAGTTTTTCATCTTTGATGAAGTAAAGTTTAAGTCTGATATTTCTGGCTCTATGTTCAAAATTTACTCTGAACAAGCAGCTTGGAACAGTGATGCTGATTTTGAAGGTGGCAATCGAGGCCATAGAGTTGGTGTTAAAGGCGGTTATTTGCCAACCCCACCGAGTGATCATGATCATGAAATCCGCACCGCAATGTGCAATGCCTTAGAAGAAATGGGGCAGTTCGTTGAAGTGCACCACCATGAGGTGGCCACTGCCGGTCAAAACGAAATTGGTACACGCTTTAACACCTTAGTGGCAAAAGCTGATGAAGTGCAGGCGCTTAAATACGTTGTGCATAATGTCGCCGATGCTTATGGTCGTACTGCCACTTTTATGCCGAAGCCTTTATACGGCGATAATGGTTCAGGTATGCATGTGCATATGTCCATTGCTGATGCCGGCAAGAATATTTTCTCTGGCGAGGGGTATGCTGGTCTTTCCGATATTGCTCTGTACTTTGTTGGCGGCATCATTAAGCACGGTAAGGCTTTGAACGCCTTAACTAATCCGTCGACCAACTCCTACAAGCGTTTGGTGCCGGGGTTTGAAGCGCCAGTGATGCTCGCTTATTCAGCGCGTAATCGCTCCGCCTCCATCCGGATTCCTTATGTGACCAGTCCTAAGGCCCGCCGCATTGAAGCGCGCTTCCCAGACCCCTCTGCCAACCCTTATTTAGCCTTTGCCGCTTTATTAATGGCAGGTTTAGACGGTATCC
>JAAYTE010000176.1 GCA_012518175.1 Gammaproteobacteria bacterium
AAGTCTTCATCACGGAAGCACTTAGCGATTTGATAGTAACGATCCACACCGGCCACCATCAACAGCTGCTTAAACAACTGCGGTGATTGCGGCAAAGCAAAAAAACTACCTGCATGGGTACGGCTGGGCACTAAATAGTCACGCGCGCCTTCTGGGGTGGCACGGGTCAGGATTGGTGTTTCCACATCCAAAAAGCCATTGTCATCTAAATAGCGACGAATGCTGGTGGTCACACGTGAGCGTAATTTTAACTTAGCGGCCATTTCTGGACGACGCAAGTCAATAAAGCGGTAACGCAAGCGTGTTTCTTCACCGACATCCGAATGCTCATGCAATGGGAAGGGTGTGGTTTCAGCTTGGTTCAGTACTTCTAAATCAGTGGCAATCACTTCAATCGCGCCGCTGGGCATATTGGGATTGACAGCACCGTCTGGACGCGGATTTACCACGCCTGTCACTTTCACCACATATTCGCTGCGCACACGGTCAGCAGTGGCAAAAATATCGGCTTGTTCTGGATTAAAAACGACTTGAGCAAGGCCTTCGCGATCACGGATATCAAGGAAAATAACTCCGCCGTGGTCGCGACGACGGTGGACCCAACCGCACAGAGTGACGGTTTGTCCGCTTAAGGATTCGTTTAAGTGTCCGCAATAGTGGCTGCGCATCATGATGGCGTTCGCTTCCTAGAAAATATGAAATAACCGACAGTCTTTGCATCCACAACGCTGATCTACAGCGTACGCACAAAGCTATCGCAGAAAACCTTGATTATATAGCCTAACAGCGCTGACGGCTATGCCATGTCGAACGCCAAGCTATAGCGAGCCTTCATGACTGTGATCTGGTGCGTGCATAACTGATTCGAATACGAACCATTATCTTTCTTTACCTGCACCGGCTGCTTTTTTGTATAACAAGCGGGTCATAGCGACTTTAGTTGTTTGAGTCATTGCCAAGTTTGCTGTTTAATAAGCCTGGAGGGGTGATGGTTTTTATCCACCATCCTTTGGGTACCACCGCAGCGTTGATTTGCTTGAACGCTGCACTTGTAGTCGGTTCTCTTATTTATTGTGTTTCTTACCAAGGTGAGTCCATTGCGTATGTTAAAAATTGTTCATTTAGTAACCGGTGCGAGCGCACTGCTCCTGTCGCTTATTTTGGCCGGTAACAATCTAGCCTCGGCCCTACTGCTGGCTTCTTTTGCTGCAGCCAACTTACTGATTGCACCGATTTTGCCCACATGGGCGCGTGGTAGTCGTCGTCAATTACAAACCTTAGTCTCTGCATTAATTGTTTTAGCGACAGTCATGCAAACAATCCTGATGTTGCGTGGGGTTGAACAACCGGCCAATCATATTTTAAGCCTGACCACCCTGATCTCAGCAGTTGTCCTGCATTTAGCTTTGAATTTGCGCAAAGTCAGCACCAAAAGTGCGCCGCTATCGCAGGATTTAAGCGACCGTGAAACAGGTACAGTGAAGTGGTTTAACACCTCAAAGGGTTTTGGTTTTATCTCACGTGATACTGGCGATGATATCTTTGTGCACTTTCGCGCCATTCGTGGCGAAGGGCACCGCGTGCTCGTTGAAGGTCAGCGGGTTGAGTTTACCGTGATGGATCGTGAAAAAGGTTTACAGGCAGAAGATGTGATTGCTGCTCTACCTGATGAGCGCAGCTAAGTCGGCACTCAGTAAAAAAAGGTCTGCATATGCAGGCCTTTTTTTATCCCCAGAGATGAGTCTTAACCCTAGAGTGAAGCGTCTTTCTGGGCAGAGCTGCAGCAGCAACAGGCAAAAAAATACCCGCACTAGCGCGGGTATTTCTCGCAACGCAATTGCATCAGCCTATTACGGGTATAAACCACGCAACTCGCGGGTTTCTAGAATACGCGTGCAGGCAGTAATAAAGGCCGCAGTCCGTAGGGATACTTCATGCTCTGCTGCTGTTGCAGTCAGGGCGTGATACGCATCCAGCATGATCTTTTCTAGACGCTCATTAATTTCTTCCACAGTCCAGTAGAAGCTTGATGAGTTCTGTACCCACTCAAAGTAGCTGACAGTCACACCACCGGCATTGGCCAATACATCTGGCACAATCACAATACCTTTAGCAGTCATAATATCATCCGCTTCAGGTGTGGTTGGACCATTGGCACCCTCAACAATAATACGAGCCTGCACAGTGTCGGCATTGTGCTTAGTGATCTGTCCTTCTAAAGCAGCAGGAATCAGAATATCTGTTTCGATGGCCCAGAACTCATCCGCCGCAATGGCTGTAGTATTGGCTGCGCCACCCACACCACCGGTTTGCTTAACATGGGTCAGCAAGGCTTCCACATCCAAACCGTTAGGATCTGCGATGGTGCCGGTGTGGTCTTGTACTGCAACAATTTTCGCGCCCACTTCCGAGAAGAGTCGAGCTGCCGTACCGCCCACATTACCAAAACCCTGAATACTGACTCGTGCACCAGTTAAGTTAATGCCTGCATCTTTAGCGGCTGCCACACCAACAATAAATACACCGCGGCCAGTTGCTTCAACACGACCTAAGCTGCCACCTAAAGGAATTGGCTTTCCGGTGACAATGCCAGGCTGCGTGGTCCCAGCATGCATTGAATAGGTATCCATCATCCACGCCATAGTTTGCGCGTTGGTGTTGACGTCAGGGCCTGGAATGTCTTTATTGACGCCAATAATCGAACTGATTTCATTGGTGTAACGACGGGTGATGCGCTCAACTTCGCCCGCAGAGTACTTGCGCGGATCAACTCGGATCCCGCCTTTAGCGCCGCCAAATGGCAGCCCAACTACGGCAGTTTTAACTGACATCCACGCCGATAAAGCCATGACTTCAGATAGAGTCACGTCCTGGTGGTAGCGTACGCCACCTTTACCTGGGCCACGGTTGAGGCTGTGCTGCACACGGTAACCTTCAAAGTGGGCAATGCTGCCATCATCTAAACGCACTGGCACATCAACGATTAAGCTGCGCTCTGGGTGCTTTAAAGTATCGAGCCACTTTCCTAAGTCACCTAAATACGGGGCAACTCGATCGACCTGCTCGAGGAAAATAGCCCAAGGGCCTGGGTTCTCAGAATCTAAATACGAAGGCAAATTTTGGGTTATTGTTTTTGGCATGGTTAAAACCTTGGTCATTAAAAGTGTAAGCCGCAAGCTAAATTGTGGCCGCGCAAAACGGTGCATTTTAACGGATTACAACGCGACTGACTCGTCACAAAGAACTATTTTTTCAAAATAGCGGGCATAAAATGACAAAAAAAGCCCTGTAAGCCCCATTATAATTGGACATGGTTGGCTATTTAAATATTCGCAAAAAAACCACGCAAATGCCTAATCCGCTGTAATTAATGCCTCTTCTGAGCTGTTTTATGCCCAATTAACAGGCTAGTATCGCCTTATCAACACAGAAAAATCCGCTTTTAATGCCTATAAACCACTACAAAAAACAGGGTTTTTGCAATGTCTACTTATGATGTTTTTCCTTATCTAAACTTACTTCACGAACAAGGCGGTTCGGATATGTATTTTAGTGTAGGCGCTATTCCCCAAGTTAAGGTAGAGGGCATCTCGCGCACCATTGGTAAGCAAGCCTTGCCACCGTCATCGGTGCAAACCATGGCCTATCAACTGATGACACAAAAACAAATTGCTGATTTTGAACGTGATCTAGAAATGAACTTAGCCGTTGGAGTACAAGGCTCGGGACGCTTTCGGGTGAACGTGTTTTATCAGCGTGGCGAAGTATCCATGGTGGTGCGGCATATTAAAAATACTATTCCAGATTTTAGTGCACTGGGCTTGCCTATTATGCTGGAGCGTTTAGCCATGCTCAGTCGCGGCCTTATTCTCGTGACTGGCGCTGCTGGCTCAGGCAAATCAACCACCTTGGCAGCCATGCTGGACTACCGCAACACCCATGCTGGCGGCCATATTTTATGCATTGAAGACCCCATTGAGTTTCTGCACACGCATAAACAATCTGTAGTCAATCAACGGGAAGTAGGCTTAGACACCCACAGCTTTGCCTCTGCCTTACATAACGCCTTACGGGAGGCGCCGGATGTAATTATGATCGGTGAGATTCGCGATTTGGACACCATGCAACATGCCCTGCACTACTCAGAAACTGGGCACTTATGCATTGCCACCTTGCACGCCACCAGCACCAGTCATGCTTTAGAGCGCATTGCCCGTTTTTTTCCAGAAGACGCCCGCCGTCAGGTCTTAGCCGATGTCTCTCAAAACTTAGTGGCTATTATTGGCCAGCGCTTAATTCCCGGCATTGAGCAAAAACGCGTGGCCGCAATCGAGCTGATGCTCGGCACCCCGTATATCAAAGATTTAATTCAGCGCGATCAATTAGACGAACTCAAAAGCGCCATTGCCCGCTCGCAGGAACAAGGCTTGCAGACCTTTGACCAAGAGTTATTTAAGCTCTTTAGTACAGGGCGTATCAGTCTCGAAGAAGCCTTGAAGTTTGCTGACTCGCGCACTGACCTAACCTTAAAAATCAAACTAGACCGTGGCTTTAATGACGAGGTATCTGATACCTTGGGCATCACATAGGTCGCTTTGTGACTTTAAGCAACAAAGCCAGTCATGCTATCTACAAGAACAAACTAAGCGGAGCATTTAATGAACGATTCTCAACAGTTGTTTCAGCCCTTTGAACTGGGTGCTTTAACCATTCCAACCCGTATTGTCATGGCCCCCATGACCCGTACCTTTTCACCGGGCGGTGTCCCCAATGCAAAAGTGGTTGAGTATTATCGCAAGCGCGCAGCGGCTGGCGTGGGCTTAATCATTACCGAGGGCACCACAGTCAATCACTGCGCCTCCAATGGCTACCCGAATGTGCCACGCTTTTATGGCGAAGATGCACTAAATGGCTGGAAACAAGTGGTCGATGCTGTGCATGGCGCCGGCGGAACCATTATGCCGCAACTCTGGCACGTGGGAAATGTGCGTCGCCTCGGTACTGAACCCGATGGCACCGTCCCCGGTTACGGCCCCATGGAAAAATTCAAAGACAGTAAGAAGATTGTCCATGGCATGACGCAAAGCGACATTGACGAAGTGGTTGCAGCGTTTGCCCAGGCAGCCAAAGATGCTAAAGAAATTGGCATGGACGGCGTAGAAATTCACGGTGCCCATGGTTACCTCATTGACCAGTTCTTCTGGGAAGGCAGCAACCAGCGTACTGATCATTACGGTGGTAGCATGGCCAATCGCGGCCGCTTTGCTGTAGAAATTATCCAAGCCGTTCGTGCTGCCGTGGGACCTGAGTTTCCTATTGTATTTCGATTCTCACAGTGGAAGCAGCAAGATTACACCGCACGCTTGGCACAGAATCCTGATGAATTAAAAGAGTTTCTACAACCTTTAGTGGATGCTGGCGTGGATATTTTCCACTGCTCCACTCGCCGCTTCTGGGAGCCTGAGTTTGCTGGTTCTGAACTCAATCTAGCTGGCTGGACACGTAAACTGACCGGCAAGCCCACCATTACTGTTGGCAGTGTTGGTTTAGACGGTAGCGAGTTCACTAGCTTTATGACCAACACCACTGAAATTGCTCAGCCGGCCAGTCTCGATGGCTTACTAAGCCGCTTTGCGGCACAAGAGTTTGACTTGGTGGCAGTGGGTCGTGCGTTACTGGTAGACCCTGATTGGGCCGCTAAAGTGCGCGACGGCAAGCAAGAAGACATCCTACCCTTTAGTCGCAGTGCCTTAGGCAGCCTTTCTTAAGGTCTAAGTAAACTGCTTTGGCTGTGCGTCACTGACTACGCACAGCCAAACACTTCAATACAGATAGCAAAATTACTCGTCAGCCCCTTCCCGGTCACGGTAACCCAGCAAGTACAGAATGCCGTCTAAACCTAAGGTTGAAATTGCTTGGCGCGCTGATTTTTTCACCATCGGCTTGGCCCGAAAAGCCACACCTAATCCGGCTAAACCCAGCATCGGCAAATCATTTGCACCATCACCCACAGCTATAGTTTGCTCTAAGCGGAGTCCTTCTTGCGCGGTCAATTCACGGAGCAAGTCTGCTTTACGCTGCGCATCCACAATAGGCTCAATGGCTCGGCCAGTGAGCTTGCCATCCACAATTTCTAGCTCGTTAGCATACACATAATCAATACCTAAACGCTCTTGCAATTGCTTAGCAAAGTACGTGAAGCCGCCAGATAAGATAGCTGTTTTGTAACCTAAGCGTTTCAACTCAGCAAACAGCATTTCAGCACCTTCGGTCAGGCGTAGCGATGCACCAATATCTTCCAGCACATCTTCTGACAAGCCGGCCAGCAGCGCTAAGCGCTCTTTAAAGCTTTCTTTAAAATCCAATTCGCCTTGCATGGCTCGCTCAGTAATTGCCGCCACTTGCTCACCAACGCCTGCTGCTTTAGCCAGCTCGTCAATGACTTCAGCCTCAATCAGAGTGGAGTCCATATCAAACACCGCGAGGCGGCGATTGCGACGAAAGACTGTATCGCGCTGGAAGGCAATGTCTACATTCAGCTCTTGCGCAACACTTAAGAAATCTGCACGTAAAGCAGCAGCATCCGCTGGCTCACCACGCACGGAAAACTCAATACAGCCCTTGCCTTGGCTTTCTGGGGTATCCAACGGCATGCGACCTGACAAGCGATCAATGTGATCAATATTTAAGCCATACTGCGCGGTAATCGCGCTAACCCGCTGTATTTGCTCAGCTGTCACTCGCCGTGTCAGCAACGTCACTATGTAGCGTGTTTTACCTTGGCCAGCCACCCACTGCTGGTAGTCTTCTTCTGATACAGGGGTAAAACGCACCTGTTGATTGAGCTTATAACCAGTAAAGAGCACATCTTTGAGTACCGCTGAGGCATGTTCCGTGCTGGGTATCTCAACCAAAATCCCAAAAGACAGGGTGTTATGAATAACCGCTTGGCCAATATCTAAAATATTCACACCACTGTGCGACAACACGCCCATAATGGCGGCGGTTAACCCCGGACGGTCTTCACCTGTGATGTTAATCAGGACAATTTCGCGCACGGTGCTTTCTCCGCAGATAAAAAAGAGTCATTCTAGCCATTTAATCGCGCTACTGGCAGTCCTTTTGCTTGTTCTATGTTTTACGCCCGTTATACTTTACTGATCTGTAGTTGCTAATGGCCACTTACAGCTGTTTTTCTTGCGTATCATTTCTGCTCACCTGCGTCTTTATTTTGGAAAATCTTGTCTATGTCGCATGCTTCTGCACAACCTCGAGGCGCCAGTATCACTTCACGTATCACCGGCTCTGTCTTACTCACTATTAGCATCTGCCTGTTGACCTTCGCTTGGGTCATGCATACCCAGCTGCAATGGTCGGTGCAACAGCAAGCCAATGCTTTAGCGCAAACCTTGCTGCAGCAAACCCGCAGTGCAACGGAAAGTGCGTTATCCGCTGATGACACTTTAAGTGTGGCAGTGCTGCTACGCGAGCTGGTCGAAAACCCCTATGTATCCCACGCAGCGTTATACAGCGTAGATAACCGCATTATTGCTGAAGCCGGCAAACGTCCGAAAGCCACCCGCAGCAGCGGTTTTTATTCTCAGCAGCTGACGTTTCAAGATGTGGTGGTTGGCTCCTTGCACCTGCATATTGATACCCGCAAGCTGCAAGAACCCCTTACCACCAGCCTGCAAACCATGGCTGTGCTGGGGGTAATTCTTTTGATTCTGGCGGCGTTTATTGCAGTCCACCTAGGCCGCTCAGTTGCCCGCCCCTTACAAAGCTTAAGTAATTGGCTGATTAACCCAGCACCACCGGCACCGCACATTAAACGCGGCGATGAGATTGGTTTATTGGCGCGCCAACTCAACCAGTATTTTCTGCAAGACACACAAAATGCGCAGATTCCCACTTTAGAAGACACCCAAGACATAGCACCAGTAGCGACCAATCTCAGCTCCAAGCCAGCCACTGCACTCGATCAGGCTGGCCGCAACGCGGCAGAAAACCTGACGCCGCCACTGCTGCGCGCAACACCTGCGCCAACACACAATGCAGTTTTAGCAGTCGAGCTCGGCAGCATGGAGCAATTGCGCCAACTCCCCCACGAGCGTTTAGCCGAGCTATTGAAGAAGTACCATAATGTTCTGGAGCAATCAGCCAGTCTCTACCATGGCCGCCTGCATACGTTAGCCGATGGCCGCAGCCTCATTGTGTTTAGCTCTGAGCAACCAGACTATCAGCGCAATGCCATGTGTTGTGGGGAGTTACTGCGCGCCTTTGGTCATGCTTTGCAACTGGAAGTGGCGGATAGCGACATTACCTTGCAAGTGCAACTGGGGCTCAGCGCAGGACCGGCAGCCAGTAATGCCTCTCTCGGTGAGCTACTGCTCAGTGACAGCGCACAAACGGCACTGACTCTCAGTCAGCACAGCCGCAACTTACTGCTGTTAAGCAGTGATCTGGCGCAAGACAGCAGCATCAGCACTTATGCGCGAATTCGCCCAGTAGCAAAACCTGAGCACGCCAGTTGCTTAGAGTCGATGCTAAGCCCTTACCCAGCCATGCTGCAAGAACAGCTGCATAACTTACAAGAGCAATATTCAGACTAAAGGCAGCGCCGCAGTGACCAAGCTCTGCGACGCTGGCGAGTCATCAAAAACGGTAGACTTCCACTTCTCGCGCCGGCTCAACCACAGGAATGCTGTTGCTTTCAGTTTTGCTCTTGGATTGCTGCGTTGCCGCTGGCGCTGCAGGCTTAGAGGTCGCAGTCTTCACCACTGGAACTGGTAACTCACCGGCTAAGGCTTGCACCAACTGCACAGATAATCGACCAATTAATTCACTTTGCGCCCGCACTTGATCACTTAGAGTGCCATCGTGCTCCTCTTTAAAGTGCACCACACGACTATTGCGCAACACGCCTTTACCGTCTAATAAGCGCCACTGTGCTTCCAGTACCGCCGGCTGCTCCACCCCAGAGTCTAAACGGCTGATATTCAATATCACCTGCGCCTGAGCTTGCATACCAATGCGGTCGGGATACAGGGAAATACGACTTGTACCTAACTCGGCAGAGATTTGCCGCAATAATAACTGGCCAACATCATCTTGCATATTGCCGGCCCAGAGCCCCTCCTGACTCAGCACTAAACTGCCATCGGCTTCACGCTGCATAATGCTTTCACGCTGCAGGTAATCAGCGACCTTTAGCGGCCCCAGCAACACAGTGGTGTTATTGGTTCGGCTGCCAGTCTCAGGCAGCGTTTGCTGCAACTGGTAAAACTGCGCAGGCGGGGCAATACTACAGCCGACCGTACCTAACGCTAAAGCTCCCAGCATGGCCATACTCAATGGCAAGCGTATTAAATGTTTCATATGATCACCGTTTCTTGCCAAATATAATGGATTGCGGATTCTGCTCTATACTTTCTGCCGTACGCTGCAGTGCTTTACTGGCCTGACCTAAATCCTGTAATGACTGCAATAGCTCATACTGCAACTCTGACTCTGGCCCTAAACTACGGCGCCCATCACTGACCAAACCATCCATTTGCTCTAATGCACCCCGCGCACTTTGTGCTGCTTTGCGTATATCAACCAAGGCTTCTTTAAGCTCGG
>JAAYTE010000177.1 GCA_012518175.1 Gammaproteobacteria bacterium
CTGGAGAGCTCGGCAGAGCTAGATCACAGCACCACTAAATTATCACGGTGAATCAGCTCAGCTTCAGCCATATAACCCAGTGTTTCGACAACTTGCTCAGAGCACTGACCAATAATTGCCGTTGCTTCAGCAGCACTGTAATTACTCAAACCACGGGCCACTTCAACACCTTGGGCATCCACGCACACCACCATTTCACCGCGCAAAAAGTTACCTGCCACCGCAGTCACTCCCACGGGCAATAAGCTTTTGTGATCACGGGTTAAAGCTTTGACTGCACCAGCATCCAAAGTCACAGTACCTCGGGTTTGTAAGTGCCCCGCCAGCCATTGCTTGCGCGCGCCATCACGGCATTGCTCAGTGGTTAACAAAGTGCCCAAGCGCTCGCCCGCATGTAAGCGATCCAAAACCCGCTCTAGACGGCCACCAACAATCACCGTATAGGCTCCAGAACGCGCAGCCAAGCGGGCTGCACGCAACTTAGTTTGCATGCCGCCACGCCCTAAAGCGCCAGCGCTACCACCGGCTACGGCGTCCAAACTTGGATCATCGGCGCGGGCTTCATAAATGATCTGCGCATCTGGATTGCTGCTTGGATCTGCATCAAACATGCCATCGCGATCGGTTAAAATAACCAGCAAATCCGCTTCAACTAAGTTGGCCACCAGCGCGGCTAAAGTATCATTATCACCAAAGCGAATCTCATCGGTGGCAACGGTATCATTCTCATTGATCACTGGAATAACGCCCAACTCCAGCAAAGTACGCAAGGTACTGCGAGCATTTAAGTAACGCTTGCGATCCGATAGATCATCATGGGTTAACAGCACCTGTGCTGTGCGCTCATTGTATTCAGCAAAGCTGCTTTCCCAAGCTTTAACCAAACTCATCTGGCCCACGGCAGCCGCGGCCTGCAATTCATGAATGGCACTGGGGCGCTCCATCCAGCCAAGGCGACTCATGCCAGCTGCCACAGCTCCGGATGAGACCAAGACCAAATCAATGCCTTGTTGACGCAGCGTAACCATCTGCTGCACCCAAATTGCCATGGCATTGCGGTCTAAGCCACGGCCATCAGCAGTCAGTAAAGCACTGCCAATTTTCACTACCCAGCGCTGAGCGCCCGTCACTTTGTCGCGCATTACACAGATCCTGTCGAAATTAAATACTTAGCGGCCAATGCCCAGACTCAGCACCACCAGTGCCGAGCCAGCAATCAATGGACATAAATGATTTCAGCACCGCCCTCATCGTCTTCGTCATCTTCATCAAAGTCGTCTTCAACATCTTCAATGGCTTTGACCCCAGCACGGCGTAAGGCGCGCTTATCGTCCAGCTCTTGCAGACGCGCACGGCCTTCATCTTCAATGCGTTGATCCAAGTCAGTCAGATACTCGGCATACTCTTTGTCTTCGCTGATGCGCAGGTCACGCTCATCCAAGTAGCGCATCATCGCTTGCGCCAACTCCTTGGTGCCCTCGCCATCCAGCGCAGAAATCATAAACACTGGGCCGGTCCAACCCAATTGCTCAATCACTGCTTGCTTGCGCTCTTCACGCTCACAATCGAGCAGCTGATCCACTTTGTTCAGCACCAACCAGCGATCACGCTCAATTAATGACGGACTAAACTGCTCAATCTCATCGACAATAATTTGCGCGGCTTGCGCAGGATCACTGTCGTCAATTGGTGCCAGATCAACAATGTGCAATAACAGACGGGTTCGGGTTAAGTGTTTAAGGAAACGAATCCCCAACCCTGCTCCTTCTGCAGCACCTTCAATCAAGCCAGGAATATCAGCAATCACAAAGCTTTTATAGCGCCCGATACTGACCACGCCCAAATTGGGAATCAAAGTGGTAAAGGGGTAATCCGCCACTTTAGGTTTAGCCGCTGACACCGAACGAATAAAACTGCTTTTACCGGCATTGGGCAAACCTAACAGCCCCACATCAGCCAGCACTTTCATTTCCAGCTTTAGATTGCGCAGCTCACCGGGCTTACCATCACTGGTCTGGCGTGGCGCACGGTTGGTACTGGATTTAAAACGACTATTACCTAAACCATGCCAACCACCCTCGACCACCAAAAGACGCTGACCTTCTTCAGTCAGGTCGCCAATAATTTCTTGGGTGTCGGCATCAATAATGGTGGTCCCAACTGGTACTTTTAAGATCAGGTCTTCGCCTTTAGCGCCGGTACAGTCCGCGCCACGACCATTCTCACCGCGCTGTGCGTTATAGCGGCGCGTGTAACGGTAGTCGATCAAGGTGTTGAGGTTAACATCAGCTTCCATATAAATAGAGCCTCCATCACCGCCATCACCGCCGTTTGGACCACCAAATTCAATAAACTTTTCTCGGCGAAAACTCATGCAGCCATTGCCGCCATCGCCAGCTTTTACCACGATCGATGCTTCATCGACGAATTTCATTCTTGTGCCTCCCGCGAGCCCGCAGGCTGATAAATATTAAC
>JAAYTE010000178.1 GCA_012518175.1 Gammaproteobacteria bacterium
GCAGTTTTGGCCATTGCCATGTGGTCACCAGACTTCCTTGGCCACCGTGCGTTTCAGTACCTCAATTACCCGAAAGACGCGAAAAAAGTGGTGATGAATATTGATGACACCATGTGCGTTGCTGCGGCACGGCAAGTGGTGGGTACGGCCTTGGGCGGAGCCAATATTGCTTCATCATGGGGCACTTATATTGTCCCTGCCGCAATTGCTAAGCGTCCAATTCCAGCAGGAGCAATCTTAACCGGCTTGCTCTGTGTGATTGCAGCAGTCTGGGGTTACCCCATGGACTTGGCCATTTGGCCACCGGTGTTGAGCGTAGCGTTAATTGTTGGGGTGTATTTGCCCTTATTAGAAGCGGGCATGCAAATGACCCGTGAAGGCAAAACCTCACAGTCGGCCGCCATTGTGATTTTTTCATCGGCGCTGGTGAACCCAGTATTTGGCTGGTCACTGACGGTACTGCTGGACAATATCGGTATTATTGGCGACAAGGAAAGAGGTGAAAAAATGACCCGCACCGACCGCTGGATTATTCCCTCTATCGTCTTTATTTTACTGTGTGCGGTCATGGCCGGGATCGGTATGTTCCCAGGGATTCCGGCGTTATTAGAATCCTTCCAAATGCAATAATAGCTTGCGCATACGAACTGACTGCCGGTGGTACACGCTGACAGTCAGTTCGCTGCTGTGCTGTTTAATACGCGCGGAACTCTTGGTGACAGGACTCACAAGAGTCTTCCACCGCTTGCACGCGCAAGGCTAAAACACTTTTATTAAAAGGTGCTTCAGTGGTGCTGGCCACCAAACGCGCGGTTGTGCCCTCTAAGTGCCGCGCCAACTCTTGAAAGCGCTCTTGACGCTGCCAAACATCATCGCGGGCTGAGGTTTTACCGTCTTCTTTCACGCTCGGGAAGTATTGCCAAGGCTCATGCGACAGCTCATCCAACTCCACAGCCAACTCCGCAAATAATTGCTCGTTATAGGCAATACGGCCACGCAACATGCCGCCAAGATCCTCACTCACATTGAGCATTTTCTTGAATACAGCCTTACGTTTGCCCAGTGGTGAATCAGGGTCTACACCACCACAAGCAGCCAAACTCAATACTATCGCTAATAAAAAACCACGTTTCAGCACACTCTCACCCACTTTAATCCGCATAAAATAATTGATCAGAACACAGCCTGAGCGCTGTTAAAGACTGGTCAGTATCTGTGTTTCTTGGCTACAAACCAAGTATCAATGCAATCAGAACCTGGAAAACTCAACATAAACCACATCTGATCCGGTGTTTATTTAAAAATCTGCTGCTGTTACTCGTTACTGATCCGCTTGATGATAGGCGCTTGCTACCCATCAACGGAGAACTCGGCATGAGTCAACGTATTCCAGTGCAGCAGATCGATCCCAAAGCAACCGCGAAGGCATCATCGTCTTTTGGCAAAAATATTGTTACGCGCAGCTACCAAGGTTTGTTTAGAAATATCCGTCTTTACAGTACAACACTGCTTTTAACTTTATTTTTTGCCACTGTGTGGCTGTCCTGGGAAGGACGCCAAGCCGTGCTATGGGATTTAGCAGGCGGTAAGTTTTATATTTTCGGTGCTACGTTTTGGCCGCAAGATTTAATTTTGTTATCGGCTTTATTGATTATTTGTGCTTTTGGCTTGTTTTTCCTTACCGTACTGGCGGGTCGTATTTGGTGCGGTTACAGCTGTCCACAAAGTGTTTGGACCTGGATATTTTTACGCATTGAGCACCTTACAGAAGGTGAACGCCACCAGCGGATTAAACTGGATGCGGCGCCGTGGTCATGGCAAAAAATTCTCCGTCGAACGGCCAAACACAGTCTATGGTTGATTGTCAGCGCCGTTACGGCATTAACATTCGTAGGTTATTTCACCCCAATTCGCGAGTTAAGCCTTGATCTCATTAATTTCAGCGTAGGTGGATTAAGCTTGTTTTGGCTGGCATTTTTCACCAGCGCGACCTACCTCGGCGCGGGCTGGCTACGCGAACAAATTTGCTTGCATATGTGCCCTTACTCGCGCTTTCAAAGTGTAATGTTTGATGACAGTACTTTATTAGTCAGTTATGACGCGCAACGGGGTGAAAACCGAGGGGCGCGCAAAAAATCACACGATCCCAAAGCTTTAAATCTAGGCGATTGCATCGACTGCACACTATGCGTGCAGGTATGCCCAACGGGAATTGATATTCGTGACGGTTTACAGTTGGCATGTATCAGCTGTGGTGCGTGTGTCGATGTCTGTAACAATGTGATGCAACACATGGGTTATGCGCCTAATCTCATTAGTTATACCTCTGAGCGCGCCCTAGCTGGCCAATCAACTCAGTGGCTGCGTCCTCGCTTACTCGGCTATGCAGCTACTTTAATACTGATGTTGGGCGGTTTGTATTGGGGTTTAGATAACCGTTCTTTAGTTTCTTTAGATGTCAGTAAAGACCGCCTCATGTTTCGTGAAAACAACGCTGGTCAGATTGAAAACATGTACCTGCTAAAAATTATAAATAAAACTCAAACCTCGCAGGAGTACCAAATTAGCATGCAAGGCTCGGACAGTTTATCTCTCAGCGCGCCCAACAAAGTGCACTTAAGCGCAGGTGAAATTGCTACAGTAGCCGTCACCGTCAGCCAACTCGATACAGCTGCCGGTGGATTAACACCACTCATCTTTACCGTTGCCAGCACCAGCCAGGCTAACATTTCCAGCAGCAGCTCGAGTAATTTCACTGCACCCTTAGTGCGCTAAGCGCGCAA
>JAAYTE010000179.1 GCA_012518175.1 Gammaproteobacteria bacterium
TATTGATAAATCTTTAATAAGTTACTCTATTAATCCATTGCCTTATATTCGCTGTCCAACCAGCTCCAGAATCTCTGACGACCACTTGAATCAGTAAATTGCTCTGTACTATTTTCAATGGGTGAGTTGTCGACAGACGTTGTCAACAGAGCGCTCAGCTCGTCTACAGCACCCAGCTCAAACAAACACTTAGGATCGCTCACCACCTCCTTCGCCCCACCACAGTTTGTGGCAATGACCGGCACACCTGCTGCCATAGCTTCAAGCAACACCATGCCAAAAGGCTCATGATCAGAGCTGAGTGCAAACAAATCAAAAGCTTTAAAGTAACGTCGGCCATTGGGCACTTGGCCGAGAAAGCGCACGCTTTCACTGATGCCAAGATCATTTGTCAGCTGTTTAAGCTGCTGCTCTAAGCGGCCACTGCCCATAATGGCGAGCAAACTACCTGTAGGTAGCTCAGGGAGTGCTTTAGCAAAGCCTTTAATAAGCTTGGTTTGATCTTTATCTGGGTGTAAACGACCTACGTTACCCACAACCCATGCATCCAGAGGCAACTCAAGAAACTGGCGCGCTTCTTCACGACTGACTTGTTCGGCCTGCACTGCTTCAACGTCAATGCGGTTGTACAGAGTCTGAATGTTCTCAGGTTTAAACTTAGGTAAACAGGCGCGCATGTCGTCGCGTACGGCGTTGGACACACCCAGTAAGCGTAAGCGGTTACGAAAATGATTAGCGAGCCACTGTCTAGAACCGCGTTTATAGTCGCCAAAAGCGTGATGCACGCCAATCACAGGCAATTTAGAGCCAAATAAAGCGATATAGATCGGTTTAAAGCGATGGGCGATACACAGAGTAAAGTTGCGGCTAGTGACGATTTTCTTAAAGTCTTTAATCGCTGCCAGTTTCAGACCGCGTACTTGCTTGCTGCTGTAATTTAGGAAGATCACCTCATCGGAGGCACTGCCCTGCGCTACTTCATCATTAGGCGCGCCGGTTAAATATACAGTGCAGACTTTATAGTCAGTGTCTTTAAAAAGTGCAGCGTACTGCCGTGCGCAATCCATAAAAGGCCCGTCATAGCCATGACTGAACTGCAGAACCCATTGCTGTTCTGCAGTCGCCTGCTTAGGACTCAATGCTGTCATCCACTTGGCCGTCCTTCACCACCAAAATATCTTCCATAATCAAATACTGCAGATCCGAGCCATAGAACATATCCAGCGCATCTTTTGGCGAACACACCATAGCTTCGCCGCGGCGATTGAGGGAGGTGTTGAGTGATACACCATTGCCAGTGAGCTTTTCCAGCTCCACCATTAAGTCGTACCAACGCGGGTTATATTGGCGCTCTAGGACTTGCGCGCGGGAGGTGCCATCTTCATGCACCACTTCTGGTACACGCTCTTTCCACTCGTCACTGACTTCAAAGGTAAAGGTCATAAAGGGTGATGGGTGATCGATTTTCAGCATCTGTGCTGCCACTGTATCCAACATGGATGGGCAGAATGGACGCCAACGTTCGCGGAATTTAATTTGTGCGTTAATTCGGTCGGCCACATTAGGAATGCTTGGGCAGCCAATAATTGAACGTCCACCTAAAGCGCGTGGACCAAACTCCATACGGCCTTGAAACCAAGCCACAGGATTGCCTTCTACCATGATTTTGGCGATGTGCTCAGGGACGTTATCAACTTTTTGCCATTGTGGCTGGCCTGGATGTTTGGCGCAGGCAGCAATAATTTCTTCATTGGTGTACTCAGGGCCAAGATAGACATGCTCCATCTTTTCCACTGGTACGCCTTTTCTTTGGGAAATATAGGCTGCGGCACCCACTGCGGTACCGGCATCACCGGCCGCTGGCTGGACA
>JAAYTE010000180.1 GCA_012518175.1 Gammaproteobacteria bacterium
AGGTTGGTAATGGGGTAGCGGCGATCGCTGCCAAAACTGCGTTTACTGATTCGTGGCCCAACTGCTGCTTGGCGACGCTTGTATTCGCTGATGTCCACTAAGCGTAAAATGCGCATAACCGTTTCTTTGGCAAAACCTTGCTGAATAATTGCCTCGGCGCTGCAATCCTCTTCCACGTATAAACGTAGCACTTCATCAAGAATGTCATAGGGTGGCAGGCTGTCTGCATCTTTTTGATCAGGTGATAGCTCAGCGGAAGGTGGACGGCTAATCACTCGCGCAGGAATCACTGGGCTTAAACTATTGCGGTAGCGGGCGAGGCGATAAACCATATTCTTCGACACATCTTTAAGTGGCGCAAAGCCGCCGGCCATATCGCCATAGAGGGTTGAGTAGCCCACAGCTGTTTCACTTTTGTTGCTGGTGGTAAGAACTAAATAGCCATTTTTATTGGACAGGGCCATCAGCAAATTGCCGCGACAGCGGGCTTGCAGGTTTTGCTCGGTGGTGTCATTGGCTGTGCTGGGTAGCTCGGCAAAGACTGGTTCTAGCACTTGGGTAAAGGCTTCGACCATGGGGGCAATGGCGAGGGTTTTATAGTCCACGCCCATAGTGAGAGCTTGCGCGGCGGCATCGTCTTGACTGATTTGTGCGGTGTAATGATAGGGCATCATTACGGCTTGTACTTTTTCGGCTCCGAGAGCGTCTGCGGCAATGGCTAAGACAACAGCTGAGTCAATGCCGCCGGATAAGCCCAGCAGTACTCCGGGGAAGCCGTTATGTTCAACATAGTTGCGCAAACTCATCATTAACGCTTGGTAGATGCTGGCTTCTTCACTGAGCAAAGGTTCTACTGTGGCGCGCTCCACATGGCAGTCTGAGCGGGTAAACTGCAGTTCTACGGCACACAGCTCTTCGCTAAAGGCTGGAGCACGCTGGCGTAGGTTGCCTTGGGCATCAACGCTGCAGCTGCCGCCATCAAAAATCAAATCATCCTGTGCGCCAACTTGGCTGGCATAGAGGATTGGCATGTGCGCGCGTTGGGCATGGTTGCTGAGCATCTGCTCGCGTTCTGCTTGTTTGTTGAGATGAAAGGTTGAGGCGTTGAGGCTGACAATCATCTTGGCTTTAGCAGCGCTGGCCTGCTCTATAAAGGCGTTTTGCCAAATGTCTTCACCGATGCCTATGGCAATTTTTATGCTGTTAATGTCAATGCATAAGGGTTCGCTGCCTGGGGTGAAATAGCGTTGGGCAAAAGCGGTGGGATCGGTGGGGAGAAATTGCTTTTTATAAACGGCTTGAATCTGCCCTTGGTAGAAGTGCGCGCAGCAGTTATAGCGCTGGTTGTGTTCAAGCCAAGGGTAGCCGACCAGGACGTGTAAGTTATGCGGCAGGGCGGTGCAGAGTCGAGCTAGGGCTCGTTCTATGCGTGTTTGCATGCTGGCGCGTAGCAGTAGGTCTTGGGCGTTATAGCCGCACAGTGATAGTTCGGGGAAGACTATGAGGTCGGCTTGTTGGTGGTGCAGTGCGTGTACGCTTGAGTCAAGGATACGTTGCACGTTGCCGTCAATATCTCCGACGCGCATATTCAGTTGGGCCAATACGGTGCGCAATGTAGTTGCCATGCTCAATCCTTTCAAAGTAATCAGGGCTGCAGTTTAACAAAGAGCCGTCTAGGGTGGGTAAATTGCGCTAGATATAAACAGTTGCGCTGGGTTGTGATGGTGTTTTTGCTGATGTTGGTGGCGATAAATTGGTTATCATCCAGCAAATCAATAAAGCGTTTATTTTTTTCGTAAAGACACTACACTGAAGTTCGTTTGTTGGGGCCTGCTGAGTTGGGTTCTGTATTTATTGACTGTTGTAAAGTAGGGGATGAGTGATTATGCAGTTACAAGATAAGGTTATTATTGTGACCGGTGGCGGCCAAGGTTTGGGTCGTGCGATGGCGGAGTATTTAGCGGCTAAGGGTGTGAAGCTGGCGTTGGTCGATTTGGATCAAGAGAAGCTGGATGCTGCGGTAGCTGCGTGTGAAAGTGCCGGTACGCAGGCCCGTGCTTATTTGTGTAATGTGGCTAATGAGGAGCAGGTTGCGCATATGGTGGCGCAGGTTGCGGCTGATTTTGGTGCGATTAACGGTCTAATTAATAATGCTGGAATTTTGCGTGATGGTCTGACGATTCGTGTGAAAGACGGTGAGATGACGAAGATGAGTCTGGCGAATTGGCAGGCTGTGATTGATGTGAATTTAACCGGGGTTTTCCTGTGTACCCGTGAAGTTGCGGCGAAGATGATTGAGTTGAAAAATCAGGGTGCGATTGTGAATATTTCTTCAATTTCCCGTGCCGGTAATATGGGGCAGGCGAATTATTCTGCGGCGAAGGCGGGTGTGGCTGCGGATACTGTGGTTTGGGCGAAGGAGTTGGCGCGTTATGGGATTCGTGTCGCTGGTGTTGCGCCGGGCTTTATTGAAACTGAGATGACTTTGAGTATGAAGCCGGAGGCTTTGGCAAAAACTACGGCGTTTATTCCTTTGCAGCGTATGGGTAAGCCGGAGGAGATTGCGCATTCGGTGGCTTATATTTTTGAGAATGACTATTTTACCGGTCGTATTCTTGAGTTGGATGGTGGTTTGCGCTTGTAAAAGGTTGCGGTAGTTAGCGAGTGATGGCATATGCCGTATTCGAGAACACAAAAGAGGCGTGCTGCGGACTGGCAGCACATACCGCTGATTCAGTAGTGCCGCGCTGGTGCTGCGGCTAGCGTAGCCATGGATGGCGCAGCGCCCGAATGGGGTCAG